>JAYWIG010000163.1:0-3400 GCA_043789035.1 Betaproteobacteria bacterium | reverse complement strand
TTGGACTTTTCTAACGCGAGTTTTTGTAGAAGAGCTTTTTCTTTAACAACCTTCTCCGCTTTCAGCTTATCTTCTTTTAGTTTCTCATCGGCTTTGGCTTTTTTTAGATCATTTTCCTTCTTCGCATCAAGCTTTTCTTGCTCATCTAGTTTAGCTTTTGCCTTTTTTTCAACGGAGATATCGACCTTGTTTTCCGGCAGCGGCGTTGGCACTGGCTTTGGTGGCGTAACTTGTATCTGTTCTTGAACCACGGCTGGCGGTTTGATCGCAGCCGCAGGTAAACTGAAAATTTCTACCTGTACCGGTACGGCTTCAGGTGGTTTCGTTTTCCATTGCACGCCAATGATTAAACCAAGTAGTAATACTCCGTGAACGAGCGCAGATTTCACCCAATCCACGCTTTTAAGCTTTTGCGCTTGCATTATCAGGCTCGCGCTAGAAGATGCACGCACTGCATTCATTGCTTTTTCACCATCAAACCCACGCGAGAGATGTTCTCTTTTTGAAGCTCATCCATCGCTTTCATGACTATTTCGTAGCGTACCGATTTGTCGGCGCTAATAACCACTGGCACATCAGCTACACCGCGCAGTTTTTTGATACCGCTTGCGAGTTCATTGAAATTCACCTTGGCTTCGCCACTAACCCCTGCACCACCCATATTCATGGCCTTGAGCACTACATCTCCCTTGGCACCGATTTGTACTTCAATGAATGCGTCTGGGCGTGGGTTACTTTTACCCACCTTGGGTAAATCGATAGTGCCTGGGGGTAGTAGCGGTGCAGTCACCATGAAAATGACGAGCAGCACTAACATCACGTCGATATACGGTACGACATTGATATCGCTCATTAATCGCGAACGGCGCGATGAACGGCTGCTGGTTCGCGAGGACATTACTTAGACTGCCGTTGCAAGATGTTTGAGAAATCTTCACCAAACGAATCGAAACGCGTAGCAAGTCGATCTAACTCATAGTTAAACCGGTTATAAGCCACGACTGCTGGAATTGCAGCGAATAAGCCGATTGCAGTGGCAATAAGTGCTTCTGCAATGCCGGGCGCGACTGCCGCTAAAGTTGCTTGCTGAACATTGGCTAGGCCACGAAAGGAATTCATAATGCCCCATACCGTGCCAAACAACCCAATGTAGGGGCTGACGGAGCCTGCCGATGCTAAGAAAGCCAAGCTGCTTTCTAGGCTATCCATTTCGCGTTGCGATGCGGCACGCATAGCACGTTGTGAGCCATCGAGCATCGCTTGCGTATCACCGGTTCTTTGCTGTCTAACTTTTAGATATTCACTCATACCTGCCACGAAGATGCGACCAAGACCTGGAATGTCTTTACCTTTCATGGCTTGGTAAAGCTGCCCAAGATCTCTATCTTTCCAAAACTCAGTCTCAAACATTTGCGTGGCTTTTCGCGCGGCGGCAATTTGTTTGCCTTTTCTGAAAATTGTTGCCCACGAGATAATCGATACAACCAATAGCAGCAACATAATCAGTTGTACTGGAATGCTGGCATTGGTGATTAATGAAAGGATGGAGAGTTCTTTTTGCATCTTTTTTTCAATCGAAAAGTTCGTCGCGAAGTTTTGGCGCAACTAAACCAAAATGTCTGTAAGCTGTAACGCTAGCTATACGGCCGCGTGGGGTACGTTGCAAATAGCCTTGTTGAATCAAATAAGGTTCGATAACGTCTTCAATTGTGTCGCGCTCTTCTCCGATGGCCGCTGCAACGTTATCTAAGCCGACTGGGCCGCCACTAAAACGCTCAATAATGGCACGGAGAAGTTTCCTATCCATGACATCTAAACCGGCGGAGTCGACATCGAGCATTTTCAAAGCGGCATCGGCAATTTTTTCTTCAATCATGCCGTCCGATTTCACTTCGGCGTAATCGCGCACACGACGCAATAAACGGTTTGCAATTCGTGGTGTGCCCCGTGCTCGCTTGGCAATCTCGAAGGCACCTGCAGGGCTAATAGTTGCCCCTAGCAAACTCGCGGAACGGGTAACGATGCGTGCTAAATCTGGTACTTCATAAAACTCTAGTCTAGATACGATTCCAAAGCGATCCCGTAACGGATTCGTAAGCATGCCAGCTCTGGTGGTTGCACCGACTAAAGTAAACGGTTGCAAATCGAGTTTAATTGAGCGGGCGGCAGGGCCTTCCCCAATCATGATGTCGAGTTTGAAGTCTTCCATTGCCGGGTAAAGAATTTCTTCAATGACCGGCGATAGGCGATGAATCTCGTCGATGAAGAGCACATCGTTGCACTCTAGGTTAGTCAGCATGCCAGCTAGGTCGCCAGGTTTTTCGAGCACCGGGCCAGAGGTTTGCCGCAGGTTTGCACCCATTTCATTGGCAATAATATGGGCGAGGGTGGTTTTGCCTAAGCCAGGCGGTCCGAATAAAAGCACATGGTCAAGTGCCTCTTGCCGATTTCGTGCCGCTTGAATAAATATTTCAAGTTGCTCTTTGGCCTTGGGCTGTCCAACATAGTCTGCTAATGTTTTTGGCCGGAGCGCTCGCTCTATCTGCTCCTCATTGGGAGAGTTAGGTACTGGCGAGATTAGGCGGTCATGTTCAATCGTCATCGTGAATAATTCTTATTACTTTGATAGGCCACGTAATGCGTGCTTAATGCCGTCCGAAACTGTAGAACCCGAAGGTAGAGATTTGCAAGCCATTAGAGCTTCTTTTTCTGAGTAGCCAAGCGAAATCAATGCGCGCAAAACATCGGCGGCATCATCCTGCAAAGGCATCGCACTGGCTTCAGAAAGCACCGGTGCAAATTTACCTTTAAGTTCTAGCAACAAGCGTTCTGCGGTTTTTTTACCTATGCCAGGTACCTTCGTCAATCGGCCTGATTCTTGAAGAGATACGGCGTTTGCTAAATCGGTAATCGACAAACCAGACAATAACGATAGGGCTGTGCGCGCCCCAACACCGCTAATGCGAATAAGTTGGCGAAACGCTTCGCGCTCCTCCGATTTCAAAAATCCGTACAACAGCTGTGCATCTTCTCGAACGACAAAATGGGTTAGCAAAGTGACTTGAGCGCCAATTGCGGGTAGATCGTAAAACGTGCTCATTGGCACGTCGATCTCGTAGCCAACGCCGTGAGTGTCCACCAAGACACTGGGTGGGTTTTTCACGCGAAGAATGCCGCTAATCTGTCCTATCATGTCGCAGTGCCTTTGGTGTATCTAATGCTGATGTTTTATTCAATTTGCGTATTGTCTACGAACTTTCGATCTGTAGCTTAAGCGATGCGTAGATTACACAGTTCGTAATATCCACAATACCTCTTGCGTGCGCTAGCGTACTTAACGGGTGTTGTGTGCGTGGCAAATTGCGCAGGCGAGGGCATCTGCGGCGTCGGTACCGGGTAA
>JAYWIG010000162.1:0-3401 GCA_043789035.1 Betaproteobacteria bacterium | reverse complement strand
TCGGTAAAGCTTCCAGCCACTCTACTGAATCTTTATTGGGTAATGCAGTGAGCGTGAAGGCTTTTTCAAGATCACTCCCGCCAAACAACAGCATTGCTGGGCTTGCACCAACCGCGTCTTGCAAACCTTTCACTGTCACCTGATTCAAGTCTTTATCGAAGAAGAATAATTTTTCACCATCAGCCACCATGAGCTGCTCAAACGGTTTTTTCACTTCCCAGCGAAACTTGCCAGGGCGAGAAAACGCAAAACTACCGCTACTGGTTTCCATCGCACCCGAAGCATTCTTCTGCATTTTTTGCACAAACTCACCCTTAGCAGTTTTAGCTATGGCAGAGAATTCCTTTAGCTGCGAAATCGCATCTGCAAGTGAATAGGTACTAAAACTAAGGGCTGCGGCAGCAAACAACCACTTAGATACGGAAGAGACCACGGCTTTAGTTTGTTTGTTCATTGCGCTACAACGTTTACTCATCGTCAGAGGTTGTCACAGACGGGGAAGAAACTAAAATCTCTCGCGCACCTTTGCCATCCATGGAAGAAACTAATCTGGCGTTTTCCATCTGTTCTAGCAGTCGAGCCGCCCGGTTATAGCCGATTTTTAAGTGCCGCTGCACCAAAGAAATCGATGCACGCTTGTTTTTAAGAACAATCGCCACAGCAGAATCGTACAGAGGGTCAGCTTCGGCATCAACGCCAGCTTCAGCCAATGTTTGTGACAAACCGCCAAAACCAACTGCACTGCCAGGTTCGCTGGCGTCAGGCAATCCGCCTTCAAGCAGACCTTCTATGTATTGGGGATCAGCCAAGGCCTTCCAATGCTCTACAACCGCATGAACCTCATCATCGGCTACATACGCGCCATGAATACGTTGCGGAAAGCCAGAGCCTGGCGGCATGAACAACATATCACCATGGCCAAGCAATGATTCGGCTCCCATTTGATCAAGAATCGTTCTCGAATCAATTTTCGATGAAACTTGGAACGATAAGCGCGTTGGAATATTGGCTTTAATCAAACCAGTGATCACATCCACCGAGGGCCGTTGAGTTGCCAAGATCAAATGAATACCCGCCGCCCTCGCCTTTTGAGCCAACCTGGCAATTAGCTCTTCGATCTTCTTTCCGACCACCATCATCAAATCAGCCAACTCATCGATGACCACCACAATTTGTGGCAGCTTCGCTAAAGGCTCTGGTGCATCGGGGGTGAGACTAAACGGATTAGGAATTAAAGCTTCACGCTTTTCAGCTTCGATAATTTTGTTGTTGTAGCCAGCAAGATTACGCACGCCAAGCTTACTCATCAGCCTGTAGCGACGTTCCATTTCACCTACACACCAATTCAACGCATTACCCGCTTGGCGCATATCGGTGACAACCGGGGCTAATAAATGCGGAATACCGTCATACACCGACATTTCCAACATTTTTGGATCGATCAAAATCATTCGAACCTGGGAAGGATCGGCCTTGTAAAGCAGGGATAACAACATCGCATTGATACCGACTGATTTACCCGAACCGGTAGTACCCGCGACTAGCAGATGAGGCATCTTGGCTAAATCCGCCACCGCGGCATTGCCAGCAATATCCTTGCCCAAGGCAAGCGTGAGCGAAGACGGGTTCTCCGCATATACCTGCGAGCCTAAAATTTCTGACAAACGCACCATCTGCCGTCTAGCATTTGGTAATTCAAGGCCCATCAGGTTTTTGCCGGGGATTGTTTCAACCACACGAATAGACGTTAGCGATAATGCGCGCGCCAAATCTTTGGATAAGTTAACAATCTGGCTACCTTTTACACCGGTAGCCGGTTCAATCTCATAACGGGTAATGACGGGGCCAGGGTAAGCTGCAATGACCTTCGCGCTAACGTTAAAGTCTGAGAGTTTTTTCTCGATCAACCGCGAGGTGTACTCCAGTGTTTCAGGCGATACAGTTTCGATCGCAACGCTTGGCGCATCGAGTAAATGCAAAGGTGGCAACTGCGTATCGGCAGGCAAATCGGCGAACAATGTTGTTTGGCGCTCAGCCACTGCTTTGTGCGATTCAACAACTTGAATCACCTGCGGCTCAATATGCAATGGCTCATCATCTTCATCGATGATCTGGCGAATAACTTCAACCTCTTCTTTGCGCTGCTCAGAAGCGACTGCCCCCATTTGCCTATCTTGGCGAGCACCATAAAGCGTTTTCACACTCACTAAGATACGCTCTGCAATTAATCCCAAAGTTTCGAATAGGCTTAACCAAGACATTCCCGTACTTAGGCTTAAACCCACTGCGAACAAACACAAAAGAGTCAGTGTGCCACCGATGGCACCGAGTAGCTGGTGGGCACCTACGCCGACGATTTGCCCCAACATCCCGCCAGGCCCTAACGGCAGCGTCGCGGATACCCAAGATAAGCGAGAGTACTCTAGGCCCAAACAACCGACGATTAAAAGGAATAAACCTATCACCCTGCCCCAGCTACCCTGCTCCTGCTCGGCTTCAAGCGCTTTCTTGGAGGGCTTTACACCGAGGCGTTTAGCCTTTAAGCGCCGATAGCCTTTAACAACCGTGTAACCACAAACGGCAACCCAGATATAGGCAGATAGGCCAAATAGATAAAGTAAAACATCACTCAACCATGCACCAGCTTTGCCACCGGCGTTGTGAACCTCAGTTGCGCGCGACGTATATGACCAAGCAGGATCAGTCTTATCGTATGTGAACAAACATAACAACAAGAACAGCCCAACTAAGAGCAAAACCATCCAGCGCGCTTCCGCGACTAGATTGATAAACTTTGCCGATACATCAGTAATCGCGCTCGTAGCCTTAGAGGCTCGTCGTGATTTGCTCAGAGTGGAACCAGAGCGCGAATCATTGGCTCCCGAAAAGGAAATTGCTCGCGCCATACATCGACCTTAAGAAATATAGGAACTAATTTTTTCGCGCAAAACCAACCGGCCTTCCGACATCGGCACAATATAGCCATCAATCTCTAGGCCCTTCATGACCCGGGAAACCATCTCGCGAGATGCGCCAATCATTTTGGCAATTTCTTGACGAGGTAAGCGAGCTTTCACAACCCGTTCGCCGTTCACTACCTCAGAGAAATCAAGCAAAACGCGAGCAACCCGGCCATACACGTCAAGCAGCGCAAGCGTTTCAATTTTCTTATCAGCTTCGCGCAAACGACGAACCAAGCCGCGCATGATCTGCATGCCGATGTCGTTATTCTGAAGCAGCATCGCTTTGAAATTATCTTTGTTGATGGCCATGAAATCGCTGGATTCCAAGGTAATCACGCTAGCCGAACGTGGAGAATCGTCAATCAAACTCATCTCCCCAAAGAACTCGCCCGGCCCAATAACAGCCAAGATAACTTCTTTCCCCTCGGAGTCTGAACG
>JAYWIG010000161.1:0-12284 GCA_043789035.1 Betaproteobacteria bacterium | reverse complement strand
CGGTTTATCCCCTGAAAGGCTATTCGCTCACCGTGCCGATTCAAGACGCTTCAAAAGCGCCGGTATCGACTGTGATGGATGAAACATTTAAGGTTGCGGTAACGCGTTTCGATGATCGAATTCGCATAGGTGGCATGGCTGAAGTTGCCGGGTTTGATTACAGGTTAGCACCGAAGCGCCAAAAGACATTGGAGCATGTAGTTGAAGGTTTATTTCCAGGCGCAAGCAACTTGGCCGAAGGTAAATTCTGGACTGGTTTGCGGCCTATGACACCAGACGGCACACCGATCATTGGTGCTACTCCGCTGAAGAATCTTTGGTTGAACACCGGTCATGGCACATTAGGCTGGACGATGGCCTGCGGTTCAGGCAAGTTGCTTTCTGATTTGATGATTGGCGCTAAACCCCAGATTAGCTCTGAAGGTTTAGCGATGAACCGGTATACAAGAGATCAGCAGCGAAAAGGTACCAGCAACATTGGCGGTTTAGTAACCGGCAATTAAACGAATCCTTACAGATTCGGAATTGTTTTCCGGATATGTAAGGATTGCTTAAGCACTTCGGTCTAGAGAAAAAGCTTACGCTACTGGTTTGAAATCAAAACCATTACCCATTTTCTCAATCCGCCCGAAAGCTGGGAATGGGAAGTGGAAACCACCAGCGATCATCTTTTCATTGACAACCATGTCAAACGTTTTGCGACGAACCTCGCGTGCCGCATCGGCATTCATATCGAACTGCACAGCCCAATCTGGATTGCGGGCAAATAGCTGCGGTATGTTTGTGAGGTCGGCTAGATAAGCGAATTTTTCGCCCTTGCTCTCGGCAACAAATAGTGTGTGGCCTGGTGTATGGCCAAAAGCTGCCCGACTCGAAATACCTGGTGCAATTTCTTTACCTGGCTCGAATTGAATAAGCTGGTCTGAACTCAAACCTCCAAACACTCGACGAACGTTGTTGAACGCGCCTTTCATTGCGTCTGGCGCTTGAGCCATGCGGTTGTCATCCATCCAGAATGCATGCTCAACCGTGGGCACCATCAGCTTCGCTTTTGGGAATACCAATTGGCCAGCCTTGTTACGCACGCCGTTAATATGGTCGCCATGGTAGTGACTAATTACAACGGTATCGATGTCTTCTGCTTTTAAGCCTGCGGCGTTCAAGTTGGCAAGTAAACGGCCTGTAGTGCCAGGGCCGTTATCGGCGAAACCAGTGTCCATCAGAATTTTTCTATTTCCCACTATGAGCAGGAACGCTGTGAAAGGAACGTCAATGTATTCAGTTGGCAAGCCTTGTGATTTCAAAAGGTCTTGTACTTCGTTTAGCTTTGCGTTCTTGACGAACTCTTCACCCAAGGCACGGCGCTGAACGCCATCGTTTAAAGCGATAACTTCGATATCGCCGATCTTTTGTTTACGGAAGCCCACTTGTACAACCGAAGGTGCGCCAAAGCTTGGTGTGTTTTGGGCAACCAGGGGCGAGAACGCCGTGGTAAGGTAAGTGGCAGTGGCTGCGCCAGTACCTATAAGCAAATCGCGACGTGTCAACATGGGGAACTCCTTGGGGGTAAAAATGTTTGGTCGTCGGATATTACGGTACAGACTAAAACCTAGGTTAGCGAGGGGGCATTGTTAGCCTACCAAATCTGCGCCAATTCTTCTGCTGTGAGCCAATACCATTGACCTTCATAGCAATCAGATCGAAGTTGGTGCGCCCCAATCGCATTGCGATGCAACGCCTCTACGCGGTTACTCACCGCAGCGACCATGCGCTTTACTTGGTGATACTTACCTTCGCTCAAGGTAAGTTCAAGCGTGGTTTCGTTGAGTAAGCGCGCACCAAGTGCGAGCACCGGTTTCGGTGAATCATTTAGCACCACACCTTGTAAAAGCTTTTGGCATAACGAATCATCTGCTGGGTGTTTTAACGTCGCCACATAAATCTTGGCGGCCTTGTGTTTTGGCGAAGTCACGCGATGAATAAACTGGCCATCGTCGCTAAACAGTAGCAAGCCAGTGGTGTCTTCATCCAGCCTTCCAACGGCTTGCACATCTCGAACTCTTAGTTCAGCAGGCAGTAATGAATAGGCACTTGGATGGTGTTTGGGTTTTTTGGAACACTCATAACCTGCTGGCTTGTGAAGTACTAAATAAGCCTTACTGTGGTACTGCCAAGCTTTGCCAGCTACTTTATAAGGTGCTGCTTCGAAGATGGCTAGATCTTCGAAAGGGTCGGTAATGATTTCACCATTGAATTCAAACCGTCCATTCACTACCGTACCTGTGCATTCATGGCGGGAACCGAAGCCTTGAGAAAAGAGTAATTCTTGTGGGGTGATGGTAGCGACGGCGCTTGGTTTAGATTTCATACAATCAGCGAATAAATCAATAAACCGCTATTGTCCAGCAATTACGAAAGTCGCTATGGCCTTATCTTTGATTCAACATGCTGATAGTCATCACCGTTGCTCTTGGTGCGGCCAAGGTGATGCGTTTAAAGACTATATTCATTATCACGACCATGAATGGGGCATGCCTGTCTCTGATGAAAAGAGGTTGTTCGAAAAGATTACCTTGGAAGGCTTTCAATCTGGTTTGAGCTGGATCACGGTGCTTCGTAAGCGCGACCGTTTTAGGGAAGTGTTCGAGGGCTTTGATTTCGAGAAGGTCGCCCGATTTACGGAGAAAGACATTGATCGTTTAGTGCTCGATGCGGGCATTATTCGGCACCGGGGCAAGATAGTTTCAGCGATTAACAATGCGCAAAAAGTATGTGAGCTTGTCGATGAACAAGGCCAGGGAGCTTTAGCCAAGTTGGTGTGGAGCTTTGAGCCTCAGCCGAAGCTTCGACCTACCAAGCTAACCCCTGAAGTGGCAGTGACTTTAACGCAGACCGAACAATCGCTTGCGCTATCGAAAGCGCTTAAGAAGCGTGGTTTCTCTTTTGTTGGCCCAACCACCATGTACGCGTTTATCCAATCTATGGGAGTGGTCAACGATCATCTTCATGGTTGTGCTTCTCGTAAAGTCGTTGAAGCTGCTCGAAAGGCTTTTAAGCGTCCCTAGGAACATTAAGATAGGCGTTCAACAAGAAATGGCGAAGATGAAGAAACTCGAAGGTAAGTTTGCGCTCGTAACGGGCGGAAGTAATGGCATCGGTGCCGCAACCGTTAAGGCGTTGGCTGATGAAGGCGCGACAGTTGCAATTGGCTACCATCGTGGTATCGAAAGAGCGCAGGCCTTATGCGATTCCTTGCCCGGCGCTGGGCACTTTATCGTGCCTATGGCTTTGGAAGACTCTGCAACCCATGTTGCGTTAGCCAAAACAATGACCGCCAAAGTCGGGCGTATCGATATTTTGGTGAATTCAGCGGGGTACACGCAGCGCATTAAACATGATGATTTAGATACGCTCAATAGTGAGTTGTTCAATCAAATCTTGCTGGCTAACGTTGGCGGCGTTTACTCCGTCACACGAGAGCTTATGCCATTGTTACGAGCTTCTGGCGATGCGGTGGTCATTAACATTTCATCTGCCGCAGCCATCACCGGAGCAGGTAGCAATATTGCTTATGGTGCCGCAAAAGCAGCGACAGATACGATGACAATTTCCCTAGCACGCTCTGGTGGCAAGGGCATTCGATTCGTATGTGTTTCGCCGGGGTCAGTTGATACTGATTTCGTGCCAGGTCGAACTAAGGTAGAGTTAGAGCAGAAGGCGGCTAAAACGCCGCTTGGTCGCGTGGTTGTGCCTGATGATGTCGCGATGGCCGTACTTGCATTTGCTACCCACTTAAAGGCTGTTACTGGTGTTCGCTTAGTGGTCGATGGCGGCCAGTTATTATAAAAAGAGGAGATTGTTTTGAAGTTCTTGTTGAAATCTGTACTGAGTTTATGCGTTGCTGCCGCCTCCTTGGCCGCTACAGCCCCCGCGTTGGCGCAAGCCTACCCAACCAAACCAATCCGCTTCGTGATTGCTTTTGCACCGGCTGGCCCTGCTGACATTATCGGCCGATTAACTGGCCAAAAGCTCTCTGAAATTCTTGGCCAACCTGTGGTGATCGATAACCGTGGCGGCGCTGGAGGCAACCTAGGTGCCTCGGTTGCAGCAAAGTCGACTGCTGACGGATATAACTTTTTAATCACCACGTCCGCGTATGCGGTGAATCAGACGCTTTCGCCTAACGGTGGTTACGATCCGAATAAAGATTTCATTCCAGTGGCCGTGATTGCTAGACAAGCGAATTTGATTTTTGTAAACCCAAGTGTGCCCGCTAACACCTTAACTGAACTAATTGCCTTGGCGAAAAATTCGAAGTTCTCTTTCGCAAGCCCCGGTAGCGGAACAACACCCCACCTCACAGCAGAGAATGTCTTTAATCAATCGGCAAAACTAGACATCCCTGCGATTCATTATCGTGGCGCGGGCCCTGCGATAACTGCAGTAGTGGGCGGTGAAGTGGTGATCGGTTCTGGCGCACTTTCTACACCTTTGCCATTTGTAAAGAGTGGTCGACTAAAGCCGATTGCAGTATCAAGTGCTCGGCGAGTCGCTTCATTGCCTGATGTACCAACCATTGCTGAATCTGGTTTCCCAAGTTTTAGCGACGATACATGGATTGGTTTACTAGCACCCACTGGTACGCCACCTGAGATCATCAGGCGAGTGAATGAAGCGATTAACCAAATGCTGCAAACCGCTGATGTAAAAGAGCGTTTGGCAGCAATGGCGTTTGAACCCGTCGGCGGTACACCGACTCAGTTTGCTGACTATATCAAAACTGAAGTGGTGAAATGGGGCAAGGTTGTGCGCGATGGCAATATCAAGCCCGATTAATACCGAAACCCCGTTCTAAATAAATCGGGTGTTCGGTTTTAAACCTAAGTAGTACTGGCCCGCAGTTTGTAAATGCTGCGGGTTCGATTGAACTTGCTGTGCCACCGCGTGAATATCGCGAAAGCGACGCTCAAACGGGTGAATCGCGAAGATCGCTGTAGCGCCTGCGTCGGTGTAAACATCTTGCGCCACTTTGGTTGCTTCACGAATAGCATAGGTCGAAGCTAAGCGCATAGTGACGCGATCATCGAAGCCATGCTTGCCATTGGCAACGCAACCGTCCCATGATTCTTGAATGCTTTGCGATAGCCATGACGTCATTGACGCAAGCCGAGCATGTGCCACAGCAACCCGTTCCTGAATCACGGCGTTATCGCGCAATAGCATGGCGCCACCGGCGGCGTTTTTACCACTGGCCAGATCGATAAATGAATTGAGCATCGCGCGCGCAACACCCAAAGCTACCGCAGCAAAACCTGCCTGATAAATCATCGTTGGCGAGAAGTGGAACAACGGGCTTTTTACACGGCGCTCAGCATCTTCTACAACTACAGCGTCTTCTGCTTTTTGTAAATCTTTACCGACCGCGCGAGGCACCACCGAATATTTGGTGGCGACAAATTTATCTTTTACTGCATAGGTATCGCTGCCGGTCCCGCGTAAACCGATGACGTTCCATTGGTTATCGACAATGGTTACTTCATCGCGTGGAAATAGCATGGTACGTTCCAGCGGGGAGCCGTCGGCATTTTTCTGCTGCACACCGTTGGCATCAAACATATGGCAGTGCCCACCTACCCAAGTTGAATGGCGGCTTCCGCTGCCGAAGCCCCAAGTACCGGTGACCATCCAGCCGCCTTCAACAGCGGTTGCTTTACAAGGACCCGCAGGGAAACCCCATGAAAGTACAGACTTTACATCGCCAAACATTTCTTGGGCCGCATCCTCTTGCATATATGCCGCAGACATTGCACAGCCATTGCTTTGCGCAACGGTCCATGCTGCACTGGCATCGCCTTCGGCTAAAGCAAGGATGACTTTAAAAAAGGTGGGTAAATCAAGTTCTGCACCACCTTGAGATTTTGGCAAAAGCATGCGAAACAATTTTGCTTCGAACATGGCGTCAAGAATTTCTTTAGGCAGCGCTTTGTGGGTATCGATGTAGTTACCGACTGTGTTGAGTTCTGGCGTGAGCGCCTTAGCGCGTGGCAGCAGTTGAGCCACCCAGTCTTGGTTATCCGCATTCATAATGTGAATGCCTTGGCTCGGTAGATCTCTCGGATTCATGTTTGCTCCCAAACAACGTACATAGTATTTATGAACCCTATGGTAAATGCAATGATGGCGTTTGGTGAGTATGATTGCTGACATTAGTCGATTATTCATAAGGAGATTTCCCAATGTCTGGTTCCCTTCCCGTATTACCCCCCATCCGCCGCCTAGTTACCCAGAATGACGCCAATGGCCGTTCGCGCATTGTTGAGGATGCACCAGCTACAGCGATTCGCACGGTCGAGGGCAGACCGAATTACCGCGCGGTGAATATTTGGCGAACCGAGACCGCACCCGCTTTAATCGATGCACCTGATACCGCCAATCAACACAAAGGCATATTGCCACCGCCGAATGGTGGTTCGGTTCTGCGAATCATCGATTACCCGCCAGAAGCCAAAGATGTTGCTGAAAGAAATCGCCAAATTGCGGCAACTTTTACCGGGATTTTTGCCGATGCTGATCATGACAAACGGGCAGGTGCTCACCCTGGAATGCACAAAACCGATACCGTAGATTACGCCATTATTCTCGAAGGTGAAATTTGGGCGGTCATGGACGACAACGAAACCTTGATGAAGCAGGGCGATGTTTTAGTGCAGCGCGGTACCAATCATGCGTGGGCTAATCGCTCGGATAAAACCGCACGCATTTGTTTCGTGTTGTTGGATGGAAAAAACTAACCTTTATCGAATTTCACGAGGCGCTGACGAATGATTGCTTCCGCTTCGCTCATGATTCGATCAATCAGCTCTTGCACACTTGGAATATCGTGAATTAAACCGGCCACCATGCCGCAGGACCAAACCCCTGCGTCCATATCACCGGTTTTCATGATCTTTGGGTACACGCCAGCAACTTCAGTCATGATGTCTTCGAACTTTAAATCTGCCCCTAAGGCTTTTTCTTTTGCAAGTAGGCTTTGGGTGGCAGCATTGTTCAGAACTCGCTCGGTATTGCGTAGTGAGCGCATCACCAAGCGTGTGTCCAACTCCGAGGCAGCAACGATGGCGTCTTTCACATTTTGATGAACTGGCGCTTCTTTTGTAGCAATGAAGCGTGTTCCTAAGTTCATACCCTCTGCGCCCAACGCTAATGCGGCCACAAGCGATCGACCATCGGCCATACCGCCAGACGCTACAAAGGGAATTTTTAACTCTTCGGCGGCTCGGGGCAAAAGAATAAAGTTGGGAATATCGTCCTCGCCGGGGTGGCCGCCGCACTCAAAACCATCAACGCTGACTGCATCGCAACCGATCGATTCGGCTTTTAATGAGTGGCGAACTGAAGTGCATTTGTGAATGACTTTAATGCCTGCTTCATGCAGAACCGGCATCCATTTCTGAGGGTTGTTACCAGCGGTTTCGACAGCCTTCACTCCACCTTCGATAATTGCCTTGATGTAGCCTGGGTAATCGGGTGAGCTGACGGTGGGCAAAAATGTGAGGTTCACGCCGAAAGGTTTATCTGTCATTTCACGGCAGCGCTTAATTTCGTTGGCCAAATCAGCGGGTGTTTTTTGCGTTAGGCCCGTAATGATGCCTAAGCCGCCCGCGTTCGATACTGCGGCGGCGAGTTCGGCAAAACCCACGTAGTGCATACCGCCTTGAATAATAGGGTGTTCAATTCCAAATAATTCGGTGATTCTAGTTTTCATATTGGTCTCCTAAAAGCGTATCGTAACAAGTCTTTGAGGAATGAAAAAAGCGCTCGAAGTTGAGCGCTTTTTTGCTTGGCATCGAATTGATTACTTCACGCGAGATTTGTACTCATGCGTGCGAGTATCGATTTCGATTTTGTCGCCGATTTCAACGAAGGCTGGAACTGGCAACTCATAAGCCGTCGGCTTGATGCGAGCTGGCTTCATCACTTTGCCAGAGGTATCGCCGCGAACCGCAGGCTCTGTATATTCAACTTCGCGAACAACGCTGTTGGGCATTTCAACTGAAATAGCACGGCCGTCATAGAACGTGATGTCGCAAGGCATACCCTCATCGAGGTAGAACAATGCGTCGCCCATCGAATCTTTTTCGATTTCGTACTGGTTGTATTCGGCGTCCATGAACACATACATTGGATCGCCAAAGTATGAGTAAGTCACTTCTTTTTTGTCGAGCATCACGAGCTCGAATTTGTCGTCGGCTTTGTAAACGTTCTCGGCATTAGAGCCATTGAGAAGGTTTTTAAATTTCATCTTTACAACCGAGGCATTACGGCCTGATTTGCTGTATTCGGCGCGTTGCACAACCATTGGGTCTTTACCGAGCATCACTACGTTACCAGCGCGGAGTTCTTGGGCGAGTTTCATCAAAATTCCTGAATTGGGCCAACATAACTATGCGTAGTGGCCAGGTAAAAAAAGCTAAGCCTTTGATTTTAGCTGATTTTTTAAAAGCTTAAGGCAGCGCTTTATCAATCCGCCAAGCTTGATAGGCCCGCATTAGCCGAGTCGTTAAGCTAGATTGGGACGCTAAATGGCCCTGCCATTGGGAAAACTCAGTGCTGAGTGTTGAAAAAACACCCTCGTCAGCGCTTAAAAGTGTTGCTACTGGGTTTGTTTTGTCCGTATGCATCTGGCTCCAAGCGTTCATTGCCGCGCGCCATAGCGGAGGCGGGGCAGCAACCAACTCTAATTTATCGCAAAACGCGTTGAGCTTGAGCAAATGCGTACCTTCGCTTTGTATGTAAGGCTGCCAAATAAACGGCTTACCCGCGATTTGGGCACGCACCCAGCTATCCTCGCCGCGCACGAAATTGAAATCGCAATAGCGCAAGAGAGCGTCGTATTGAGGTTGGGTAAGGTGCGGTATTCGATGAATTTTGACGGGGTGGTTGGGAGGCAGCTTCAACATCGATACATCGACACTGTTGGGCACGAGTAGTTTTATTGACGCCGTTACTTCGCCTAGCATTTGCAAGGGCGCGTTGGGGTAGCAAAACAAGGAGACCCAACGTTCGCTGTTCGATTTCGGCGGCAAATGAATCGCCTGAAGTAGTTCGTCGTAACTTACTTTGGTAAAGTCTTCGCCTAGGATACCGCCGCTGGCTAAAGTAAAGCCAGGAATGAAAAACATTTCAGTCGCGCCATCGGGTTTGATTGATGGCATCCAATGGTGGGTGTCAACCCAGGGTTCGGCGCTTAGGTATTCGAGGTTGATCCAAAGGCAGTGTTGCCCTTTTTCTGAGTTTGCTTGTTTTGAAATGTTTGTGCGTACTTGGTCAGGGATGTCACATGCGAAAGCACCGATCAATACATCGGGCAATTCGTTTTCCGGGGCAACTTGCCAATCGATCAGTGCTAACCCAAATTGTGCGGCAGCCGTAGTCGTCATGCCAAGCGCCGTAAAAGTAGCCAAGCCATCGACAATTAAACGCACAGTCGCGTTTTCGAAATGGTGCAAGTAGCGCGCTATACGCCAACAAAACCCTGCATCGCCCCAGTTATCGACAACCTTGCAGTAGATGTCGATTGTGACCTTTGATGATCCGCTTGCGACCAAATCAACCAAACAAATCGTCCAGCTTCTTTTTCGCACTATCTGTTGATGTGGTGCGGCTGTTATCTACCGGGTATTCTTCAACAATACGATCTTCATAAAACGTTGCAGGGTTTGGCGAAGCCACCAAACGGCGAAACACTTCTGGTTGCACCGCTTTAAAGCGTTTTACTTTGCCGTCGTTGAAATGAATTTCTAAAACACATTCTTTGGCATCGAAGCCTGCTTGGGTAAGGTTGCCGCCTGAGAGTCGCTTAAATTCCATGTTGGTCCCTCTCTAATTTAACTCAATTTCTTTCCGGAAAAGAAACTCCAAATTCGTACCATCGCTAGCGTGTCGAGTTCGCAGTATTTTTGCAATTGCTGTTCAATTTCTGCTTTCCTCTCGGGAGTTGTGGTGGGCGCAATCGCTTCTGCATAAGCAGTCATGGCCATGCCACCATCTTGCACGCCTTCCAGCGCATCGTAGCGTAAATCTGGCGCTATAGTGGGTAGCACCTTCTTGATACTCCAACTGCCTTTTTGGTCGGGGTGATAGTAGTGCTTTTCAGCGACTTTTAGTAAGTCGACTAGGCGTTCGGTTAGGGCCATTAACTCTTCTCGATACAGCGCATATCTTGTAGCAAGTTCAACGATGCGACTCCTCTCAAAGGCAGCGTTGTAGACGTAGATGGGGCCGGTGGTTTTGCCCAAGCTTTCAGACAGCGCTTGCGCAAAAGCTTTGGAAGGGTCTTTGCCGGATAAATCTAAAAATGATTGATGGCTTAGCTCGTTCTTTTTTGAGAGCGTATGCAAGCTAAATTGAAACGGCATTTGCTGGTAAGGTTTGGTACTCTTCCAAATAGGAATGGCAAACTGAATCGACTCGAAATCGAGAAAGTAAGCTGGCAGGGTGTAGGTTTTTAGTTCTGCTGCGGCCGCTGGTGCATCGAAGAAGGTGGTGCTATTTAATGTGTGTTGCTTCACCCGCAATTGGCGCATCGACAGCAACTTGTTAGGAACGTCTTTTAATTCGGTAACGCCATGGGTGGCGATGAAGGTTTTGTACTCTGGGCTACCGCTACCGGGCATCAAATTAATGGGGTGTTGGGCTTTGACTTCGTTTTTGCTGCAATAGGTAAGAAAGCCGCAAACAACCGGCGAATTACATTGCCTGCCGGTGGCAATTTCAGGTTCTGTAGGTTGCTCTGCAATTGCCATTGACTTTGTGATCCACTCGGCAACTTCAGGCTCTCGCTCAATTACTTCTGATGAGAAATCTTCCTCTTTAAGTAACCCATTAAACTTATTTGCGCCGGGGTATGTCCATTCCCCATCAATATGAGCGATCGATACTGAATGTAGCTTCATGCCGGCGCTTTTTGCGATGTAGGCTTGAACAGCGATGTCGTCGCGGTGTGATTCTTTCACGCGGGTTGAAGCCTTCACTTCCACCATGCGCCACACCAATTTATCTAGTTTTTTCTGTGGCAATATTGCGTCAGCAAACACCACGGTATTTTGCGCTTCGAAGGCGGCTTCAAATACTGGGTTGGCGGTTTTGGCGTTTACGGTAGTTAGCAGCTCTTCGGTTTTGACAAGCGCCTGAGCAACGCCTTTTTTACCGATTTCAACTAAATGGCCACGACCCTTTGGATCGAATAATTGCCGAGCAATCTCACCGACTTTTCGCCCCGCTTCGAAACTGGTTTGCGTGAACGCAGAATCTTCTTTGAGTGAGGGATGGTGAATTTCTAGCCAGAGTTTTTTAGGGCATTGGCGAAACGCAAGGATTTTCGATTTCGACAGCTTTGTCGTACTCACTTGCAGCCACCCTCAACCCATGAAATTGCGCTGGAACGATTTAAGTTAAAGGACGGTGCAATTTTTTTCGACGCAATCACTTCGCCGTCATTGTTTTTAGCGCTTAGGGTCGCATACGGGTTGTCTTCATCAGGAACGATGTCGAGCAGCACTTCGATGTTGCCCGAATCGCGATTCACAATAAAGCTCTTATGCAACGTGGCATGCAACTGTTGTTCATGGCGACGAACAAATTCCGAAGCTGTTTTTACTAAAGTAATGAAGGCGTTGCCATCAAGGGGTTTTGGGTTTTTCTTGTCGCGCCCCATCGTCCAAGGCCCAACTAGGGCGGGTTCTGGCTCGCCATCTTTAATCATTGCAACCGCCCAGCCGTCGTCATCTTCGTTCTTAATGACTTTAGCTGTCCAACCATCGTCTTTCCAAAGTCGGGGCTCGTGAATGGTTTCTAGTTCTTCGTTTTCAGTGTCATTCGACATTCGTAGCTTTTATTAAATTGATACGTGCTTGCGCTTCAAGCTCGTTAAACATTAGGTCGGTTGTGTAGATACGTTTTCGTTCAAGAAATGTAAGCAATATTTCACGTCGTTTGGCGCGAAACTGAGTTTCTTCTACAAAGCCGTATTCGTCGCGAATTTGCGCCTCGTACTCTGCGAATCTTTCTTGCGACGCGCCAAGAATCGATAAGTCGATATCGACCAGCAATTGTTCATCATGCAAGGTCGACTCCACCGAATGCGCCGTGGCAAGTACCAGTTGCGCGATGCGTTCGATCACGTCGCTACTGACGTTTGCAGTCATGAGTGACAAGCAGGCTAAGCCCGCACTTTGCTCTTCATTCTCATGGCTTTGAAGGTCATAGATCGCGTCGTGAAACCA
>JAYWIG010000160.1:0-3416 GCA_043789035.1 Betaproteobacteria bacterium | reverse complement strand
GCAAAGCATCCGTTTATGCACCGCACTCAGTCTGTTGACTATGCGTTAGTGCTTGAAGGAGAAATTACTCTCGTGCTCGATAAAGAAGACGTCATTATGAAAACCGGCGACTTCTTAGTCGAGCGCGGCACCAACCATGCTTGGGCCAATAGATCAGGTAAGCCATGCCGCATGTTGTTTGTTTTAATCGATGGGAAATTCGATCCGGAAATTGGCAAGCACTTTGTTGCTGGGCATTAAGACAATGTATTTGTAGGCTGTGGTAACTTGCGAGAATGTCAGATATTCCTGTAGTACCACTGCCACCGAGTGCAGAAATAAAGCCCGCAGCCTTTGTTTCTGGCTCAATCATGCGTCATGTGCTAGTCATGACGGGTACAAGCGCAATTGGGCTGGTTTCGATCTTCGTTGTTGATGCTCTGAGCCTTCTCTATATCTCTTGGCTTAACAAACCAGAGTTAACAGCCGCAGTCGGTTATGCCAGCACAGTTGCCTGGTTTTTTATTTCTCTCGGCATAGGCTTATCCATTGCTACTAGCGTTCTTGTGTCCCGTGCCATCGGTGCTGGGGATAAAAAGCAGGCCGGGGTTATGGCAAGTTCAGCGTTAGTCTTAGTGGCTTTGTCTGTCGTCCTTCTATGCATTGCTGCGACGCCATTTCTTAGTAAATTATTAAACATGCTGGGTGCTCACGGTGAAACTCATCGCTATGCATTACGCTTTTTATACATCCAACTTCCATCAGTGCCGCTATTAGCGATGGGTATGGCATTGAGTGGCCTCATCCGTTCGGTGGGCGATCCGAAGCGAGCCATGTGGCTGACCTTGTTTCCTGCTATTGCTTTAGCCTTCTTAGACCCAGTTTTGATTTTCTGGTTTAAGTGGGAGTTAGATGGTGCCGCCATTGGTTTGGTGCTTGCAAGGGTAGGCATGATCTGTATTGGCTTTACAGTGCTCCTTTTAAAACATCGCTTGCTTAGCGTGCCAACACTGGCAAATGTAAAAGCGCTCTATAAGCCGTTTTTCGCAATCGGCTTGCCAGCAACCTTAACGCAAGTTGCCTCTCCTGTAGCCAATGCATTCGTTACTTCGTCGATGGCTAGTTTCGGCGATGACGCCGTTGGTGGTTGGGCGGTGATTAGTAGGCTTATTCCCATGGCGTTTGGCGTTATGTTCGCTTTGTCAGGGTCGATTGGGCCCATCATGGGGCAAAATTATGGTGCGAAGCGTTTTGATCGAATTCGCGAAACCATTGTGGCCAGTATGAAGGTTACGGCGGTGTATTGCCTATCGATTAGCGTTGTGCTTGCAGTACTCTCGTCAATGATTGCGACGTCTTTTGGTTCTGTCGGCGTTGGGCGCGAAGTCGTCATTTTCTTTTGCGTTTTCCTTGCCAGCAGTTTTGTTTTTCAAGGCGCGATGTTTGTTGCGAATGCCGCCTTTAATACGCTGGGTTACGCAACCTATTCGACCTGGTTAAACTGGGGTCGAGCCACTATCGGTGTGATGCCTTTCGTATGGTTCGGCGGGCAATTGTATGGCCCTAAAGGCGTCATCATCGGGTACAGCGCGGGTGGCGTTTTGTTTGGCGTTATCTCTTTGTGGTTATGCGCTAAAGTTCTACGTGAAATTGAAAAGAAAGTTTTATCAACATGAATAGAGTTCTTGCACACACAGGCGCACGCTACCCCATTATTCAAGCACCTATGGGATGGATCGCTAGATCACCCTTGGCTTCGGCAGTTTCGAGGGCAGGTGGTTTAGGCGTCATCGAAACATCTTCAGCGGAAACGGAAAACTGTAAAGCTGAAATTTTGATCATGCGAGATTTGAAATTGCCGTTTGGTGTGAACCTGCCGATTCGTTTTCTAAAAGACGATGCAATGTTGAAGTTCGTTTGCGAAAGCGGCGTAAAGTTTGTAACGACTTCAGCAGGTAGCCCAGCGAAATTTATAGCGCCATTAAAAGGTGCTGGTATTGTTGTGTACCACGCTGTGCCAACGCTCGAAACCGCAATGAAGTGTGTGGACGCAGGTATTGACGGATTGGTCGTTGAAGGCTCTGAGGGCGGCGGCTTTAAAAACCCTGAAGAAGTTTCGACGCTAGTGCTGCTTCAAGCGATACGAGAGAAAGTCGATGTACCGTTGATAGCAGCTGGAGGCATTTGCGATGGTCGCGGCATGGCTGCCGCATTCGCATTAGGTGCAGAAGGCATTCAGATGGGTACACGCTTTGTGAGTTCGCTGGAAAGTCCAGTGCACGCGAACTACAAGAACGCAATTGTGAATGCCGAAGCCACCGGCACTTACATGTTGAACAAGAAATCAACACCATGTATTCGCGCATTGAAATCAAATCGAACCCATGAGATTTATGAAGCAGGCGTGATGGCACCCGATGCTTTGAAAGGAATTCTGCAGGTGTACTTCGGCGGCGATATGGAAGCCGCGCCGGCACTCGCAGGGCAAAGCGCAGGGCTAATTCACGAAGTGAAATCTGCGCAGCAGATTATTGATGACACGGTTGCAGAATTTTTTGCGATTACCAAGCGGTTGGCGATGATGGGGGCGCAGAGAGATTTTGGTTGATTGACTTAGCGCTCAACGGCCTCGACTAGGGCCACTCTCGCACGCTCGGAGAACAGTGTGGCGGGGCAATGATGGGTGAGGTGATTGAGCACACTTGCCGGGATTTCACCGCCACTGAACGTGCGTGTGAACTCAAAATCTAAATACGATGCTGCTGAAACTGACATGACCTTCTCCTGTGCTGCTGTAACTATGCGTTAGCTAGACCGTTGTGCGGACAAAGCTTTTGTGTGAAGTTTGCGCACACAAAAGGTTGGGTAGCGCAATGGGTCCCTGCTGAACGGCCGACTTAGACACGGTAGCAACGCGTGGTGGTTGAGTGTAAATGAGTTCCTCGCTTTCAATTTTTCCGACTTCTTTTGAAGTTGATGATGGTCTCCGCAAAATCAAAACCTTTCCTTTCTTCATCATTTAAAACTGCAAAAAGATGATTAGAAAACTCTTCTGAGTTTATCAACTCCAACATCTCCTTTGGCTTCATCAAATAGAAGGCATTTTGCTGCGCAGGAAATTTTTCTGTGGAATGTCCAGCGAGTAGCAACTGCCCCTTCTGCTTCGCTGCAAGCGCAACCTCGATAATCTGCTCAGCTTTAGACTTCGTGACGAGATCCACTGGGTTTACAACATTCCCTGAATTCGATTCAAAATCTACATACATTGACGGCTCACGTCCGTTTATGATGTCTCTACCGGTGGCTGTCAAGCTAGTTGTCGCCTAAGTTTGTTTTCTTAAGCTGCCTTTTTCAGTTTCGTTGATACCTCGTTTTCTATGTTGTTGGGTTGATGTTGTTTGTTTGGATTTAGATGTACTTCGGTGATGGGCGTCCAG
>JAYWIG010000159.1:0-3419 GCA_043789035.1 Betaproteobacteria bacterium | reverse complement strand
AGCCGCCGGTGGAATACACCTGCGCGAGCACTTTTGAAGTCGAGCAGTTCAAGCCACACTCGGTGGATATGCGCTCTATGCACTTCACGGGATCTACTTTTTTTCAGAATATCGGTATTGCTGTACTCGTTTTCGGAAGTACAGAGTTGTCTCGTTTGCTCGGTTTTGAGACCAGCGATGTGTCCCTATTTTGGCCTCCCACTTCTATTGCATTAATTTTTTCTTTGCGACGCGGCTGGTCATCTCTATTCGGGAGTTTGGGAGGGCTTTTGATTTGGTTGGTTTATAACAACCAACCAGCTGGCGCCCAATTTTTGTACATGGCCGGTACGGCCATAACAAGCATCGTCGGCGTACTCGCACTGGAAAAGCTGGCTAACAGGCAACCTATGGCAGGGACAACCCAGTCGCTTGGCAATGTCATGCTTGTGTGTGTCGGCTTAGTAGCCCCTATCGCGGCAACGATTGGCAGCATCGTCATGAAAGATCACGAGCTTGCCTTAGCGAACCGATTTGATTTTTGGATGGGTTATTGGATGGTTGAAGCTCTCAGTACAGCCCTGTTCGTGCCTGCATTAATGCACAATTTTCCTGCCACGCCAAACCGCCAACACCTTTACCGTTCACCTCCGATTACAGCCAAAGTCCGCACTAAAGATGTTTTGTACATTCTCACCATAGCACTGGCAGCAACGATCACGCTTTACTCAGCCATTCAAGGCAATACAAACGGCGCGCTGCTAATGGTGGTTGTAATGATTCCACTTTGCTTCTTAATGGGCTTATCAACGAGCTTGCGAGGTTCGTCGGTCTTGATGATGTTGGGTGCAACCACAGTACTAACCGTACACGCAAAACTCAATGGGCAGCAGCTCACTGTAGAAACCCAAGCCTCAACGCTACGCTTGGTGCTGCTCGTATTCGAGAGTCTCCTAGTAAGCCACTTTTCATGGTCATTTTTTGCAGAACGGCAACAACAAGCCTTAAAACTACGTGGTATCGCGCATGAAAACGAGATTTCTGGCATGCCCAATCGACGAGCCGTTCTAAGGGCGTTAAACAAAATTCAAACAACCGGAACTCTTACGCTTGTTGAAGTTCAGATCAGGGATCTGTTCCGCTGGATTGAGCTAGGGGGTTACGACAACGCGGCAAAAATCGAGCAAACCTTAGGTGAGCGAATTAGCTCAAGCATCGGTAATAAAGCAAGCATTGTTGGCCATATCGGCACTGGACGCTACTTTATTTGTGCACAGGGAACGCTATCAGACACGTATTTAGCTGACACGTTGCGCAAAGCCATTGATCTTGGTCAGTTCACGATTGGCGATCAAACCGTGTCTGTACGAAGCACGATGGGCGTGATCGATGTACCGAGTTTTTATAACACCCCATTTAGCAAACTACTCGATGAAAGCAAGACCCTAGCTGAGCATTTCTTACATGCATCGGCATCGGTAACACAAGACGCCATCAACAGCGGCGCAAGCATGATGAGAAGGCAATTTAGCGAACGACAGGCGCAAGAGCGCAGGCAAGAACTAGAGAAAGTCGAATCGATTAAACAATCGGTAGCAAAGCAAAGAATACGGTTACTTGCGCAACCCATTGTTGCCACACAAATCACCAACGAAGGGGCGCAACTTCATTATGAAATTTTATGCAGAATGCTCGACGATCAAGGCACGGAACAACCCCCATCTTGGTTTTTACCAGTAATTGCCCGCGCTAGACTCTCAAAGGAATTTGATCGGGCGGTGCTCAAAGCGAGTTTCGAGTATCTGGCCAGCAATAGTGAGCTTCGAAACGCGACTGGCAAATGTTCGATTAACGTTACCGGACATTCCCTGAGCGATCCTAGCTTTTCAAGTTACGTCATTGAGCAACTATCGGCCTCTGGAATCGATGGGAACCTCATTATCATCGAAGTTACTGAGTCTGATTCAATTTCTAACTTTGATTTAGCCACTCAACAATTGCGGCATTTAGAAACTCACGGCATTGGCTGCGCAGTGGACGATTTTGGTGTTGGACTGGCTACATTTGATTATGTGAAAAAGCTCAGGCCCAACTGGCTAAAAATCGACGGCTCCTTTGTGATGTCAATTGGCCAAACCAATGCCGATCCCCTTGATGCCGAAATCATTATCGCAGCAGTTTGTGCCGCTAAAGCCATTGGCGCAAGCACTGTCGCTGAACACGTTGAGACCCAAAATCAAATCGATGTGCTTACAGAAATGGGAGTCGATTACCTGCAAGGGTATGCGTTGAGTAAGCCGGTACGAATCGAAATGTTGGTAGCACATTGCAACGCACTTAATGCGGTACTAGTTAGCTAAGCTCTAAAAAGTCAGCACCGTAGGAATACCTAGCCCTACAACCTCATCTAGCAAATGATGGTCTAGCTACTCTCGTACTACTCACAAACCTCGACCCAAAATACCGAGATCGATCACCATGCCGGTTTTAGGGTTCGATGTCTCGCCTCAAGGTATGTGTCGCGTCGAAAGATGTACTTTGGCTAACTGTGAATTGGCACATCATGGTGTTCACGAACCCCAATCACTTTGTGAGTCTGTATCTGGGGTGCGCTAAAGTGCAGCGATTTGGGTTGCAAGGTTATCGGCGCTTGAATATTTACCGCCTAAAGTGCCAAGGCGCGTGCCTCGCTCAATGAGCGAGCAGTGTTACCCACAAGCAAATCAACAAGCTTTCAGTTTCGCTGTAAGAAGCTCATTAACCTGGGCTGGGTTCGCTTTGCCTTTTGAGGCCTTCATCACCTGGCCCACAAGCGCATTGAATGCCTTGTCTTTACCACTGCGAAACTCTTCGACAGACTTCACATTTGCAGCCAACACCTCATCGATAATTTTTTCGATGGCACCGGAATCGCTCACTTGTTTCAGTCCACGCGCTTCGATAATGGCATCGACATCATTCAGCTCTTTAGACCACAAGACACCAAACACCTCTTTAGCGGTTTTCGATGAGAGCGTGCCATCTTGAATACGCGCTACCAAGGCACCGAGCTGTGCCGGACTGACGGGGCTTTGTTCAATTTCGATTGCGTCACGATTCAAACTCGCTGACAACTCGCCAATGACCCAGTTGGCAATTGGCTTAGCCGATGCCTTGCCAGCGGCTTTCACAGCCGCATCGAAGTAACCGGCGACAGCTTTAGAGGAAGTCAAAATGACTGCGTCATAGGAGCTCAAACCGAGTTCAGACTGAAAGCGCTCTTGCATCGCCATCGGCAACTCGGACATCTTGCTTCTCGTCGCCTGAATCTGCGCCTCAGAGATAATCAGTGGCGGTAGATCTGGATCGGGGAAGTAACGATAGTCATGCGCATCTTCTTTACTGCGCATGCTGCGGGTTTCATCATTATCAGGGTCATACAGTCGCGTTTCTTGCACAAC
>JAYWIG010000158.1:0-3439 GCA_043789035.1 Betaproteobacteria bacterium | reverse complement strand
TTTGTCGATGCAAAAATTGGTAAAGTATTCAGTTGAGCGGACATCCGACATTCCTTGGGGTCTCGATTGGTTTGTGCAAGCCGGCCACGGTGGAAGCGGTAACCGCAACTGCACTTTGGCAGAAGACGCGTCCTTGGCAACGCCAGCATATCCGCTTGTGTACAGTGCATCAGATCCGACATTGGTTTTAGGACCACAGACAACATGGGCGAACTCCAATCCGTCTGTAGTTCGCAAAGGCAATAGCCCAGGCACTAACATGTGGCGCTGGCAGTCAATTCAAGAATTTCAGTATCCGATTATGGAATATCTGTCGGCCTACGATAACGTTCCTATGTTCTTAGGCCTGGAATCTGTTGTTGCAGGGCATGAACATGCTTCGCTGGGCGTTATCACTGGACAAATGCCTGTTGCTGCATTCGCCACGGCAACGCCTTCGACCGGCACGCCTTACATACCTTTCGGCAACGCCAATGCGTTGGCTCAATGGGCTTATTGTTTTGACCGCGGCGTTAGTGATACCAGCCGTGGTAACCAAACGTCGACCAGCAGTACACCTTTGACACCGAGTGCCGGTAACAACTGGGACTGTTCGGTTACTGGAAGCGCAAATGCCAGCGACCCTAATTGGAGTACAACCGCTCGCAAATTAATACCTGCTGCAGTCGGTACGCAAGGCGTTGGCGATCGTGGCCACATCAAGACAGTGGAAGGCGTAAAGTGGATGAGCGAATTCCATACAAACGCCAGCTACTATGTACCTGCTCACTTAGAAAGAGCTGGCCCATTTAACCCAACTGGGAACAACGGCTATAACATTGAACATTTACGCAATCTTAACAATGCAGCGCCAACTGTCGCCTTCGGTATGGAAACTCAGCCGGGCCACGGTGCATCGTCTGATCGCGGTGAATATGCGCGTCGTCGTAACGGCGTTGGCTCGGTTCGCTTAGATTCTGTCGGCGGTACGACTTACGGCGGTACAGGCGTCTATGGCGCACAAATCGGCGGAGTGTGGGACGCGCTTCTCGGTGAAGGTAGAAATTTCTGGTTTTTTGCCAGTTCAGATTGGCATAACCGTGGCTCATTCCCGGTAGAAGACCGCCGCACTACCCAAGATTTCCTGCCTGGTGAATACCAACGCAACTACACCATGGTTCGCAATGGCACAGACCGCTTGAATCCTCAGACAGTCGTTGATGGCCTACGCACCGGCAACAATTGGGCGAGCTCTGGTCAGTTAATTGATCGCCTTTCGTTCATTGCTTGCGCCTCTTACCCAGGCCCTACAGCCCGCAGCAACGCAGCGGTAGAAGCTTTGGCACTTCGCGCGGCCAAAGCGAATGAAACGCCGGAAGCGTCTGGCTGTGCGTCGATGGGAGAAAAACTTATCATTCGGCCTAATGCTGAGATTGTTGTATCGATTATTGTTCGCGATCCAAGCGGCAAGAGTTATTCACCGTACAGTTTTCCAAACCCTTCATTGAAGCAGGTGGGGATAGATCAGCCGTTAGATGAGCCTGCATTACATCACATCGATGTCATTGGTGGCTTGGTGACAGGTTACAAAACTCCGGGAGCGGCGGATTATTCAGGGCAATGGCCGAATGATTGGTACCAAAATCCTAACATGAATAATGTTCCTGCGGCAGCTAAAAACACGTCGGCGGCTATTAAACGCACGTTTAATAATGCGAGTTGGACGGTGGAAGGCGACTACCGGAAAATGACTTATCGGATTCCTGCGGGGCAAGCATCGCAATATCTGCGGTTACGTGGCACGAACCTACCGCCTAGCGTTCCTTTTGAAACTGACGCAAGCGGCAATCCACTTAGTGATCTATTCACAAACGCAGGCCAAGTCAACGCAATCCCGACCTCCGTTTCTACCAACACACCGGAATTTGCAGAGGGTTTTTTCCTGACTATTCCTTGCAATACGGTTGGTACCACTCAGTTCAATGGTTGCCCGTCGCATTTATTTGCAAACACTGCCGGTCAAAAGTTTTTGTCATATGACGTCGCAGCTTGGGCAGATCTTTGGTTTTACAGCAACCCGATTTATATCGAAGTTTCAGGTTCAACTATTGTTGCTGGCGTGAAGTAAACTTATCGATGCTCATCGATTAGGGTGAGCTTATTCTAAGAAAAGGACGCGCAGAAATGCGCGTCTTTTTTGGCTTTTCCAAACCAACTATTTATAGATCAAATGTCAAGTACATCTCATCCATCAATCAGCATTAACTCGTCAACCACTGAGGTCGAACCGTCTACCATTAATGCTCACCTCACAAAACGTTGGTGGCAGGAACCTCTCGTCCACTTTCTAGCGATAGGTTGTCTTTTGTTTGTCTTAGATAATCGAGTAACGCAACAAAAGGATGATCCGAAAACAATCGTCGTCCCCGCTGCCATTACGCAGGAAGCTCGTACGGCATTTAAAGAGTCAAGAAAAAGAGATCCCAACGCGGAGGAACTTCAAGCATTGGTACAGCGCTGGTTAGACACCGAAGTACTCTATCGCGAGGGCTTGAAAATGCAGCTTGATCAGGGCGATAAAATGATTCGTGACCGAGTGATCTTCAAATCACTCATGAGTTTTGATGGCAGTTTACCCAAACCAGTACCTGACGAAAAAACCCTGCGGGCTTGGCTTGAAACCAAACGCGAAAAATACGATGAGCCTGCGCGCCATGATTTTGAAGAGGCGGTAATTAATGTCGAATCAGCTCCCGACGCTGCGCAAGCATTTGTTCAGGCGTTGAACAAAGGTGCGTCTAGCGATAGCCAAGCAGGCCTTCGAATTTTTAAAGGTCGGCCTCGGTCCAATATCGTTCAGTCGTATGGCGAAGAATTCGCTAAGGCGCTCGAAGGATCCACGCCTAACGAATGGCGGGCATTGCAAGCCAAAGATGGATGGCGGGTTATTCGTCTTAAGACAATTACTCCACCTGTACCTGCCAAGTTCGAAGCGATCGCAAATATCCTGAACGCAGACTGGGTCGACACCACGTATGCACAACAGCGCACTGATGCAGTCAGACAACGAGCCAAGAATTACACGATTCGTTTCGAAAAGGCAGCCAATGAATAAGGCTTGGATTGCTATCGTACTGACGATCTTAGGCACTTTTTTTAGCGCGAGCATCAAAGCGCACGAAATGAGCATGGCTGAACTCGAAATTCGCCAGTTTAGTAAAGGGGATTTCCAATATCAGTGGGTTGCAAGCGGCTCTGTACCAGCAGCTGACGTGCTCAGCATCAATTGGCCTGACGGTTGTCGTGCTGCTGAAAATCAGCTGGACTGTGGGGAGGACGGGCTTAATGGAAAGCTTACGATTAACGGCGTGGGAAAAAGCTATTCTGCGGCGATTGTTCGAATTCATTGGCAAGATGGCCAACTGCGGACCTACACATTGACGGGAGCCCAACCTACTGT
>JAYWIG010000157.1:0-3448 GCA_043789035.1 Betaproteobacteria bacterium | reverse complement strand
TGGATAATCAGGCTTGCTGAATTATTGGAAGTGCGCTGAATGTTAAAGATGGCCCAGAACTCTTTGTTCTCGATTTTGTTGCGATCACCTTGGTGGATTAGTTTTGCGATAGGCTTCGCATTTGTTGGGCTCTCGAAGCTGGTACTGCCCGATGCTTATTGGATGTATGGTGCTTTCGGTAGCTTGGCTTTTTATGTCATTGGTGGCATGGCATTTGTGAAGCAATGGAAGTTGCCAAACTCGAGTCGCGTAGCCGAAGTAACTGAAAAAGTCAGTGCCCTGACTTGGAAGGATTTTTCTGACAAACTTGAACGCGCTTTTGTGCATGATGGGTATACCGTAAAGCGCATTGAGGGTGCGGCTGATTTTGTGGTTACCAAAGAGGGGCGGGTTGGTATTGTTAGCGCGCGACGCTGGAAGGCTGCTCAGCATAGCGAAGAGAGCTTAGCTTCTCTATACGCTGCTAAGCAAGATTTTGGTGCCGCTGATTGCACGATTGTGGCGTTAGGGCAGTTGAGTGACAAGGCTAAAAAGTATGCGAGCGTTAATCGCGTGCAAGTTATGCAAGGCATAGGCCTCACGCAACTCATAGGTTCGATAATTGGAAAATAAGATGATGACAAGCAAATTTCTTCGCAGCATGTTGATGGCTACTTTAGTGACTTCTGGATTGGCCAGTTATGTTGGGCCAAGCATTGCTGCTGATGGCGATTTTCCAACAAAACCAATCTCGGTGGTGGTTGCATATGGCCCCGGCGGGCAAGGCGATACATTCGCTCGACTTGTTGGCGAGCGCTTGTCGACAGTTTACAAACAGAACATTCTTGTTGATAACAAACCTGGTGTATCCGGCACGGTAGGCACTCGGATTGTTGCTAGGGCCAAAAACGATGGCTATACCTTGCTATTGGGGCAAACTGGCGAAGTGGCAGTTAATCGGGTGTTAATTAAAGATTTGGGTTATGACCCGATCAAAGAGCTTGTGCCGATAGTTTTAATTGGTAATGCACCGTTGATTTTGTTGGCACCAGCAGACGCGCCGTACAACTCCTTGAAAGAGTTTGTTGCGATGGCCAAAGCTAAGCGTGGCGATTTTAATTTCGGTACTGTTGGAGCAGGTACTCCCGGCCATCTTGCCGCTGTGGCGCTGAGTTTGGCGGCAGGTATCGACATGGTTCACGTTCCATACAAGGCTGTTGGCCCGCTTTTCCCTGATTTGATCGCAGGGCGACTCAATTTATTTATTAGTAGCGCCTCAGCTGCAATTCCACAGATCAAGGGCGGTAAAGTAAAGGCGTTGGCGGTGACGACTCCGCAACGTATGGCGTCATTCGCTCAGGTACCGACTGTGCAAGAAGTACTCGGTACGCCCTATAGTTACACCTTATGGGGCGGCTTGTTTGCTCCAGCGGGAACATCGGCGGCGATTATTCAAAGCCTGAATGCCGAAGTCAACGCGATTTTGGCTGGCTCGGAGCTAAAAGCCCGATTCGATGGCGATAGCCTAAGTGTGCCAGCCAACTCACCTGCTGAATTTGCGCGTTACGTGCAAGCCGAGGCGGCAAAGTATGAAAAGCTGGTGAAAGACGGCAATATCAAATCGGAGCAGTGATTACGTTTCACGCGTAAATCGCGATGGCAATGCCTATCACTACAAAAATCAGCGCTGCGCTACGATGAACCCACCTGAGTAATTGTGGGTTGTTCATGCGAGTTGCCAGCCTTTCGCCCATGATGACAGCCGGTACATTCGCGATCATCATTCCAAGCGTAGTACCAATCACCACGGCGCTTAAAAATTGAGTTTTGGCGGCGAGTAACACAGTGGCAATCTGTGTTTTATCACCCATCTCGGCGATAAAAAATGCCACTAGGGTAGTAACAAATATGCTGCTACCGCGCTGATTTAAGCCTTCTTCATCGAGTTTGTCTGGTACTAGCAACCAAATTGCCATTGCTATAAAGCTGACTGCGAGCGCCAATTTCATTTGTTTGGGCGTGAACCAATCCGCTGTAATACTCACTAACCACTGCCCTAGCCAAGCCGCTGCGAAGTGGTTTAGCAGCGTTGCGACCAGAATACCCAAGATAATTGGGGTTGATTTGCGATACCTAGCCGCTAGCGCAAACGATAGTAATTGCGTTTTATCGCCTATTTCCGCTAAAGCCACTACAGCCGTTGACGTGAAAAGTGTATTAAATGGCTCAAACATAGTTATAATAAAAAGCTTAGCTAATTTTTAGCTTATACTAATTTCATATTTACAGGATAACACCATGGCAGAACGTTCACGCACCCGCCGCAACACGCTGGAGCGTCGTTGCCTTCAAAAATACTTCAAACGTCTTTTTGCTGGTTCACCAAAATCTGTGTTCAAGATGCTTGAGCGCGTGAAAAAAGCCTAATTAAGCCAATAGCTTTCAAGTATGGCTTTGAAGCATGGTGTTACGCTAAAGTTTCAAAAGAAGGCTGCCTCGGCGGCCTTTTTCGTTTCTGCAGTGCTTGTAGTGTGCGGCGTTTTGCAAGCTTGTTCCAGTTTGCCTGGCGGTGCATCCGGCTTTGCGCCGCGTTCTTCTACGCTACCGCAAACTGTTGATAAAGTTGATCTTGAGCGTTATCAAGGCCGCTGGTATGAAATTGCCCGCTTGCCCAATCGGTTTCAAGACTCGTGCAAATCGAATGTGGTTGCGACTTATTCGAAAGCCGCTAACGGCGCGGTGAAGGTTGAAAATCGCTGCGTCAACGAAGCCGGTGAGCTGAAAGAAGCCATCGGCGAAGCGCGAAGCGTTGAAGCTAACAACTCAAAATTAGAAGTTCGTTTCGCACCAAGTTGGCTCGCTTGGTTACCACTTGTGTGGGGCGATTACTGGATACTGCATTTGGAACCGGATTACAGCCTTGCTTTAGTTGGTTCGCCCGACAGGCAGTTTCTTTGGGTGTTATCTAGAAGCCCGGCGATTGACAAAGCAAAGCTAAACACGCTACTAGGCAAAGCTAGAGAGCAAGGCTTTGCTGCTGAAAAAGTCGTAAACACCGTTCAAAAATAATCGTACTACCGTCGGCAGCATGGCAAAGCTCAATAAGAAAACAACTACAGATACCAAGAACGTTCTAGTGCTTCAAGGCGGCGGTGCACTTGGTGCCTATCAAGCCGGTGCATTCGAGGTGCTCGCTGAGCGCAATACAAAGCTTGATTGGGTAGTCGGTACATCGATTGGTGCGATTAATGCGGCAATAATTGCTGGCAATCTGCCTGAACATCGAGTTGCAAAGCTAAAAGGTTTTTGGAATACAGTGGCCACCGATGGAGGCACACCGTTAATCAATTTATTCGGTTTGCAATTCGGTGTGCGCTTTGTTGAATGGTTTAAGCCTTGGCTGAATAACGCTCGGAGCTTAGGGACCATTATGAATGGAGTGTCAGGGTTCTTTTCAGCTCGCGACAAT
>JAYWIG010000156.1:0-12481 GCA_043789035.1 Betaproteobacteria bacterium | reverse complement strand
GACAACACTCGTGCGTCCTCTAGGCGAGGCGCCACCACTTGAATCCCCACGGGCAAGCCTTGCCCTTTACCGATAGGCACCGAGCATGCGGGCACCCCGCAGGCATTAAAGAAGGGAGTGAATGCGGCATGGCCTCTGGCGCTCGCTGGTCGGCCGCCAATTGTCGGGGGGCCAAGTTGCCCCAACTTCCACGCTACGACGGGCGATGTTGGACAAAGCAGAATGTCGTAGTCATCAAAGTACCAATGTAGTGCTCGGCTCATGGCCTGCTGTAAGCGTAATATTTCCATGAGTCTTGCAGGTGATACCTTCGCTCCAGCCTCAATCTGAATGACCAAGTCTGGGTCGATAAGAGATCGATTTGTATCGAGCTGTTTGCCATAAAGCGCATGCAAGCCAGCTTGTTGCAACGCTAGTAATGGGTATTCACCATTGCCAATGGTTGGCCATTGCGGAGATGCAACAGCAATTGATAGGCCATGCTTTCGCAAACCTGCAATGCAATTAAGTAAAGATTCCTTTACGACCTCATCGATAGCGAATCCAAGGCCGAGATCGATTGACCAAGCAACGCGAATCTCTCTATGATCTTGATGAGCCCAGTCGATATCAATTGGTACGCTGGCGGCGTCGGCCGCATCGTATTTCGCGAGCTGCGTTAATAGGTAAAGGTTGTCTGCAACACTTCGAGTAATCAAACCGATTACAGACTGACCAAAGTTCGGCTCAGTAAAACCCCAGGGATGGGGGATGAGGCCAGGGCTGGGTTTGAAGCCAACCAAGCCACAATGGGCAGCGGGCCTACGAGTTGATCCACCTGCATCGGTTGCGAGTGCAAAATGCCCCATACCAGCCGCTAAGCCCGCGACGGCGCCGCCAGATGATCCACCGGGAGTTAACCCAAGATCATCAGGGTGACGAGTCGCTCCATAAAGCTGATTTTCGGTAATGCCTTTACAAGCAAATTCAGAGCAGTTGGTAATGCCTAGCAGTACAGCCCCTAGTTCACGGCAGCGCGCGACGCTCCAAGCATCGCGAGGGGCGATGAAGTTGGAAAATAGTTTCGAGCCTTGGCTCACTCGTCGATTCTTTACCCACAGGTTGTCCTTGGCAGTGAACACGACGCCTGCGAGGGGCAATATTTCGCCGCTAGCCATTCGATGATCGATTTGTTCGGCTTCTTGAAGTACCAGTTTTTCGTCGAATTGAATAAGTGCGTTAAGCTCACTATTTCGGGCATGCACTTTATCGATTGCGGCTTGTGCAATGGTTAGGGCGCTGACGCTGCGATTTTGTACTGATTGAGCAACTTCAGTAATACTCGAATTCATCCAATCTATGTTTGATTTCATGAAAGCCGTGCAGCAAAGGTATCTGGCGCGATCTGGCTTGCCTGAGAGCGATAGTAAATTGCTTCCATCGCCTTAAGCACGGGGCCCATATCCGCTTCCGCGCTTGCAAATTGATCTTTCAATAACAGATAGTTTTCTTCGATTTCTTTAAGCAATTTACCTTCGTCGACTCGAGCAAACTTTGCATCTCGAATGACGACATCGCCGTTTACCATGGCGAAGTTCAAGCCTGCACCACGCTCGGCATAAACCAACTGCCGAATCGGATCAGTGAGCGGAGTAAACGTCACGGTGTTTAAGTTATAGGCTACCAAATCGGCAGTGGCACCTATTTGAATTGCCCCAATTTTCTTCTCTAGGCCAAGCGCCTTTGCTCCGGCAACCGTACCGGCATATAAAGCTTCTTTGGCAGTCAGCCAGCGTGTAAAGTCTTGTTCTCTCAGCTTCGATACCGCCGCTGCACTACCCACAACATTGAGCATATTTACGGTCACAGTCGAGCATGAACCATCAGAGCCCAAGCTGACATTTACGCCTGCCTCGAGTAGAGGCCTGACTGGCTGAATGCCTGATCCCAGAAGCATATTGCTCCAAGGGTTGTGCTGTGCGGTAGCACCAGTTCGAGCAAGGGCTGCGATTTCTCTAGGATTTAGCCACACGGCGTGAATCAAACTTGTGCCTGCTTTGAGAAAACCTATCTTGTCGAGATATTCGATCATAGGCATGCCGTAAAACAATTGTCCTGTGACGACCTGCATGCGAGTTTCTTGCACATGGGTAATCACCGGTAAGTCGAGTTCATCACCCATACCTCGAATCTGTTTTAAAAAGCCCTCAGTACAACGTTGCGGCGCAGATGCGGAAATCAAAACACCGACGCGGTTTTGCTTGGGGTGATGGTTTTGCGTCAATCGTCTTACCAGCGCTAAGTAGTCCTGCGGGTCTGGTCGGGTGACAGCACGCATTTCGTTGGCAAGCTTTTCCGGTACCAAATCGAGCACGAAGGGAAAGTTATCAATCACTGGTTTGTCCATCATGGCAAAACCAAGAAGTGCTCTGATGCCTATATCCTCGTATGCTTGCATTGCCGCGTCAATACGAGCCGGATCTATCGCTGGGCCGAGCGCCATATCATCAACCACCGTCGTGCAACCGGTTCGTAAGCATTCAATTGCACCAATCATGGTTCTTAGATAAACCTGTCTTGGAGTCAGAGCGATTGGCTGTCGAGTTCTCACCAGATGCATCCATAACTCAAGCGGCAAATTCTCAGTGCGCCCGCGCTGGAAATGTTCGTGCGAGTGTTGATGCCCGTTAATAAGGCCTGGCACAAGTAACTTGCCAGGTAGATCAATAATTTCATCGGCGTAACCAATACTGCCCATAGGCTCGATCGCAGTAATTGTCTGGCCTTCGATAAGAATGTCGAAGACTTTATCGTCGCAATTCAGATCACTACCAATGATTGCTTTGGCACCCCTTAGGAGTATTTTTTTTGATATTGTTTTCATATGGGCTACTTTTGATTTGGCTGTTAACGAAGATGTTTCGAGATACCGGCAACGCGCTCCATGACAACCATCAAAATGACAGTGCTGGCAATCAACACGCCCGACATGGCTGCCGCGCGCACATCAAGGCTGGCTTCGATGATGTGCCACATGCGAATTGGCAGAACTTCGCTTCGCGCGTCGGAAAGAAAAAGTGACACAGCGACGTTATCGAATGAGTACATAAACCCAATAAATGCGCCCGCCAGTATGCCTCGTGAAATCAGAGGTAAAGTAACGGTTCGAAACAAGAACCAAGGTTTAGCGCCAAGGCTTTTTGCGCTTTCAATGAGCGCTGGGTCAAGTTGTAAGAGACTAGCGGCAGTGGTTCTAAAAATATACGGTGTGGTGATTGCGATATGCCCAATCACTAAAGTCGTAAATGACAGGCCCGTACCTGCAAGATTAAAGAGCATGAGTAATGCCAAACCTAGAGCTAGTGATGGCAGCATGAGAGGAGATAGAAAAAGAGACTCGATCAGTCTGGCCCATGCTTCACGCCTGCGGGCAATCGCAATGGCTGCAGGTACAGCAAGCAAACAAGCCACGACACTTGCAATGGCTGCAAGCTTCATGGATAGCCACAATGCATCGAGTATTTCTGGCGACTCGTTCCACAGGGCAACATACCATTTGGTTGACCAACCGGGTGGAGGAAACTTTAGCGAGAATGCGTTGGTGAAAGAGGTGATCAGAACAATGATGGTCGGTGCGACAAGAAGAACGATACCGACTGCAGCCAATAGCACCATGATGGTTTCAAAAGAGCTTCTCTCAAATTTTGATCGAACGGATTCGCGTGCGATTGTCGGCAACGTTTTGGTGCTTTCAAGCATGAACAAAGCCCTTTGAGCGACGCGCTAGTAAATTCGTTACCGAAACAATAATGAGTACTGACAGCAAAAGCAATACAGCAATCGTTGCTGCAAAAGGGTAATCATTGGCCTGTATAGCTTGTTGATAAATATAAAATGGCATGAACATTTGTTGCCCACCGCCCACAAGTATCTGTGTCACGAAGGCGCTCACACTCGACGCAAAGACAAGTAGGCAGCCCGTAAGTAAGCCTGGCATTGAAAGCGGTAGGGTGACTTGATAAAAGGTTCGCCACCGCCCGGCGCCGAGCGCTAGTGATGCCTGAGTGAGCGCTGGATTGATGTTTAAAAGCGCCGTGATCAGTGGTAACACCATCAACGGTAGCTCAATCTGCGTGAGTGCTACAGCAACAGCGTTGGGGGTGTACAAAAGCTTTAGCGGTGCGCTAATCCAGCCCCAAGAAAGCAACATAGTGTTGATGATGCCTTGACGCCCTAGGATCACTACCCAAGCAAAGGTTCGCACTACAGCGCTTGTCAGTAATGGCAACACGATGAATAAGATCATGACTGCTTGCCAACGCGAATTTAGTCGTACATAAAGTAGCGCAATTGGGTAGCCAATGACTAGACTTAAAATGGTTACCTTCAGACCCAACAGTAGCGTGTTGCCAAGCACTGAGAGGTTGTAGGGGTCGGTGAGGAATTTTAGGTATTGCTGAATACTTTTGTTGGTAAGCGTCGGTTCGGCATGAATGCTCACATACACCAACAATAACATTGGCAACACCACAAAGAGGGCAAAGAAGGCGGTTAATGGCGTGGCAAGACTTAATTGCATGCCCTTCATTATTGCGCCTCCACGATGTCTTGAAATACTGCCGTCGGTGCACCCAAACGCAGGCGCAGGCCAACTGTATCGTCGATGTTGTAACGCTTGTGTGCGCCGTCTCTTTGTACGGTAACTTTGATGTCGTTAGCCCCCGGGACTTTAAGTTCGTAAATAAGTGATGGCCCCAGCGGAAGTACCATGTTGACTTGCGCAGTTATAGCGTCGGGGCTGGGTTCACCAATTTCTAAGTGCTCAGGGCGGGCGGCCAAGACAACCGCACCTTCTCTTGTACATGGCTGAGGCAACTCTAATTTCAAAAACGCACCCAATGGCGTTCGCAGATGCCATCCTTGTGCTAAGTCATTGAGATGTGAAGTTACTCTGCTTAATCTGCCGCGAATAAGGTTGGCAGTGCCAACGAACTGCGCCACGAACAAAGTAACCGGGTTGTCATAAATGGCTTCAGGTCGATCAAATTGCTCGACCTTGCCCTGATTCATGACTGCAACTCGATCCGCCATTGATAGCGCTTCCTCTTGATCATGTGTCACCATAATGCAAGTAATACCCAAAGCCTTTTGAATTCGTCGAATTTCAATTTGCATATCTAGGCGAAGATTCTTATCGAGTGCCGCAAACGGTTCGTCGAGCAACAATATTTTTGGGTTAACCGCCAAGGTGCGTGCCAGTGCGATGCGTTGTTGTTGCCCGCCTGAAAGTTCGCGGGGCATGCGTTTGGCAAACTCTGTCATTCGAACTAAATCGAGCATTTTTGCAACGACGTTGCTGCAAGTATCGTTGTCAACGCCACGTGCTTTCAAGCCATAAGCAATATTGGCCTGTACCGTCATATGTGGAAACAGCGCATAGCTCTGAAAGACGATACCAGCACCGCGCTCATTGGGCGGTAGTGAGTCAACTGCTTGGCCTGCGATGTTTACGCTTCCGCTGGTTTGTTTTAACAATCCAGCAACAATGCGAAGCAAGGTTGTTTTACCGCAGCCACTAGGGCCCAATAAGGCGATTAGTTCGCCCGGACGGATATGAAGGTTGATGTCATCGACAGCATACTGCTCTAGAAAGCGATGGCGAACGGCATTGAGTTGCACGTCGACACTGGTGCGCAGTTGGGGCGAATTTTGTATCGTATTTTCAGCAGTATTTGAGCTCATGGTGCAAGGTATGTAACAAGAACCGTGCCAGCGCATTTTGATGGGTCGGTTTGTTTTGAATTGGTGCGAAGGTTGGTTTTATTGAAAAATCGCCTCCTTTTTGTGCGTCGAATTAGCACATGCACTGATGTGGTTTGGTTTGATGGTATTGGCACGGAGATTGCAAGAGACGCCGCGTAGTTACTGAGTTCGTTTCAACTAACCATTTTCGATAAGGCCACTTACTATGAAGATATCTGCTACACGTCGTTCCATGCTCCAGTCCACCTCTGCTCTCGGTGCTGCCACACTCGCAGGTAGCACAGGCCTCGTTACCGGGCTTGCTTTTGCTCAAAGTAAATCGGTGTCGGCAACCACTTATCCAGGTGCATGGGAGTCAGCCCATCGTCAAATTCTTCTGCCAGCTTTTAGTAAAGCCAGCGCTGGAGCGACGACGAATTTGGTAGCCTCTCTTGCAGTCGATACCGTTTCTAAGATTGTGGCCTCGAAAGCAAACCCGCCATTCGATGTGATTATTCTCGATGAGGGGCCTTATCTTGCCGCACTTCAACATGACATTTTTGAGAAACTGCCTGTCGACAAGATGCCGCACTTAAAAGATTTGCCCTCGAAGTTTATCGACTCGCGCGGCCTAGGTGCCTATGTATCGGGACAGATTATTGGCATTGCCTACAATACCCAAAAAATCAAAACACCACCGAGGGCATGGGCAGACTTGCTGAAGCCAGAATACAAAGGCAGGGTAGGTTTGGCTGGAATGGGATCCACTTTGATGTCGGCTTGGATGGCGGAGATTGCCAAGCTCAATGGCGGTAGCGAAGAGAACATGGAACCGGCCTTCGACTTCATTAAGCGACTTCTCCCCAACGTCGGCGCTGTAGCCGCAAACCCAGGGGCTTTGGCCACTTTGTTCCAACAGGATCAGATCGATATTTCGGTGCATTACAATAATAACGTTGGCGATTTGCAGTCCAAAGGCGTACCGATTGCCTTGGCCAAGCCATCATCGGGTTGGATTCATATCATGAGTACGATGCATATTATTAAAAATTCAAAGAACGTCGATTTAGCAGCGGCCTATATTAATGCTGCGCTTAGCCCGGAAGTTCAGACTAAGATGGCTGATTCGCCTTATCTGGTGGCTCCAACAAGTTCAAAAGCTACCTTTAGTAAAGGGCTTGCTGAGTATGCGCCAGACATGAAATCTATAGAAGCTATGAGCGGTATCGATTGGGTGAAGCTGAACCCACGCAGAGCCGAATATATTGCGCGCTTTAATCGAGACGTTAAAGTGTAATGCTGTGAAAAAGAGAACCTTGATTGGGGTTCTGACGCCTTCTTCCAACACGGCTCTGGAACCCTTAACCAGTGCCATGTTGTCGCAGTTGCCAGGTGTATCAGCCCATTTTTCTCGTTTTCGAGTGACTGAAATTTCATTGGGCGAGCAGTCGCAAAGTCAGTTTCAGTTCGAATCAATTTTGCATGCCGCCAAGCTTTTGGCCGATGCTTGGGTTGACGTGATTGTATGGAGCGGAACATCTGCCAGTTGGTTAGGTTTTGATCGGGATGAAGCCCTATGTGCTGCCATTACCAATGAAACCGGAATTCCAGCTTGCACGTCCGTATTGGCGCTCAATGAAATCATGACTCTTACCAATCGAAAGCGGTTTGGGTTGGTTACCCCTTACTTAGCAGATGTGCAAAAAAAGATTGTCGATAACTACTCCGCTAATGACTTTTCTTGCGTTGCGGAAAAGCATTCTGGTCTATCGGTGAATTATTCGTTTTCGGAAGTTTCTGAATCGATTTTGTTCGATATGGCCACCGAAGTGAATCTTGCGAAGCCTCAATGTATTACCACGCTATGCACGAATTTAAGGGCGGCCCATTGTGTTGAAAAATGGGAAGCCGAACTAGGCGTACCAGTATATGATTCTGTGACAACAGCGGTATGGAAGTCTTTACAAATATGTCAGGTCGATGCTCGCCCATTAAAGGGTTGGGGCAGCCTTTTCCAGGAAGTGTATTGATGCAAGCAAAGTACGATTTGATTATTCGCAATGCGAAGGTCGCGACGGCGGCGGATGTATTCAATGCCGATATCGGTGTGGTCGGTGGCAAGGTGATTGCACTGGCGCAAAAGCTCGAAGGCGAGGCCCTTAAGGAAATTGATGCGGCCGGTCGTTTTGTAACCCCAGGTGGTGTCGATAGCCACTGCCATCTTGATCAGCCTATGGATCATCCGATCAAAATGGCAGATGATTTCATCACGGGCACGCGTTCAGCGGCTTGCGGTGGTACCACCACCGTGATTCCATTCGCCCCGCAGGTAAAAGGTGGCACCTTGAAAGCAGCGTTGAAAGACTATCACCTGCGAGCCGATGGTAAAGCGTCAGTCGACTATGCGTTTCACCTAATCGTTTGCGACCCGACGGAAGAAGTTTTGATCGATGAGTTGCCAGACTTGGTGGCCAAAGGTTATAGCTCGTTTAAGCTCTATATGACGTACGACGATATGAAAGTGAATGATCATCAAATCTTGAGTTTGCTCGAAGTTGCACGCCGAGAAGGCGCGATGACGATGATTCACGCTGAGAATACCGATGCGATTGCTTTTCTTACTGAGCGTTTGTTGGCCCAAGGTAAAACAGCACCGGAGTTTCATGGCAAATCGCGGCCCATGCTTGTGGAGCGAGAAGCTACCCACAGGGCTATCTCGTTTTCAGAATTGCTCGACGTACCCATTTTGATTGTGCATGTATCGGGAGCTGAGGCGGTTGAACAAATTCGTTGGGGACGTAGCCGCGGCTTATCAATCTTTGCCGAAACATGCCCGCAATATCTATTCCTGACGCATGCTGATATGGCGTTAGAAGGCTTTCACGGTGCCCGCTGTATTTGCAGCCCGCCGCCGCGTGATCCAGACAATCAGCAAAAGATATGGGATGCTTTGGAAGATGGCTTGTTTACCGTGTTTTCATCAGACCATGCGGCGTTTAACTATGACGATCCAGCGGGTAAAAAATTAGGTGGTAAGGAACCGTCGTTTCAATACGTTCCTAACGGAGTTCCGGGCATTGAAACCCGCTTAGCGCTGTTGTTCTCTGAAGGCGTGATGGCGGGGCGAATTACGATTCAAGATTTCGTCGCATTAACGTCAACCAATGCGGCTCGGTTGTATGGCCTGTATCCTAAGAAGGGCACGATTGCTATTGGCTCAGATGCCGACCTAGTCATTTGGGATACCTCACAACGCTTTGCCATCGACAACGATAAGCTGCATCACGCGGTTGATTACACGCCATATCAAGGAAAAGAGATCAGTGCTTGGCCCGCTTACACCTTGCTGAGAGGCGAGGTTGTGTGGGATGGGCAGCGTTTCTTAGGGCATGTGGGGCAGGGGGAGTTCTTACCTTGCGGGCGTCCAGATTTGGCTAAACCGAAACCAAGGGCTAATAAAGTAAGAGATTGGGTGGGTTTAAAGTAACTAGTCTGCCCGCGCTCCAGTGGATTGGGCAATATCCGCCCACCTTTTAGAATCGGCCCGCACCATGGCATCAAATGCTTTAGCCGACAGATAAGCGACTTCGGCGCCGCGTTGCCACATTTGGCCCCGCATGCGCGAATCTGCGGTAACCGTTTGTACATCAATCTCGATTTTTCGACCAATAGCCTCTGGAGTGCCTTTGGGTACGAAAAGTCCGTACCACTGGTCAGACGCAAAAGTTGGATAGCCTAAGCTTGCGACTGTTGGCACGCCAGGTAATCGTGAAGTTGGTTGCGCTCCCGTCACTGCGAGCGCTCTTAATTTTCCACCCTCTATAAGCGGTAACGCCGAGACGATAATGTCTATCATCACCTGTGTGCTGCCTGAAATAAGATCGGGAAGCGCTAGAGCACTGCCGCGATAAGGAATGTGCATCATCTTGGTTTTGCTAAGGGACAAAAACCATTCGGTAGTGAGATGAGGCAACGACCCATTACCATTTGATGCATAGTTTAGTTTTCCCGGATTCGCTTTTGCGTAAGCAACTAGATCTGTGAAGGTTTTAAATGGCGAGTTGACAGGCACGACAACCACCAGCGGCGAAGTTGCGAACCCTGCAACCGGCAGTAAATCAACTAGTGGGTCATACCCAAGCTTAGGGTAAATATGCGGAGCGATGGTAATCCCAGCAGGAATACCCATTATTAGTGTGTATCCATCAGGTGCGCTTTTTGCGCCCGCTTCGGTACCAACAGTTGAGCCAGCACCAGCGCGGTTCTCAGGCACGACCGAATGCCGCCAGAGATCGGCAAGACCGCCGCCAATGGCTCTAGCCGCATAGTCAGTAGCACCGCCTGCGGGGAAGGGGATCATCAACTTAACTGCCTTAGAAGGAAACGTTATACCTTGCGCTTCTGCCCAACCTGGAAAGCTACAAAGAGGAGAGGCAACTATAGCGTTTAGAAGGCGCCGGCGGGCCTTTGATTGGTCTAGTGGTACGGAGTCTGAGCAAGCCATTTGAGCACTTTCTTGGTTCATGAAGATTAATCTTTGTTAGACGCAAGAATCACGCCTATTCGCTACTGGTACGTTTGTTGCATGTCTTTTGATACGTAACCATGGGAAGTGAAAATGGACACAAAGACTATTGATTTGGTGCAAGCATCGTGGGCCAAAGTAATGCCGATGAAAGTAGTAGCGGGTAAACTTTTTTACGACAATCTTTTTGAGGCAGATCCGTCTTTAAAACCACTTTTCAAAGGCGACATGGAGCAGCAAGCGGCCAAGCTGGTGCTAATGATTAACGCAGCAGTAAACAAGCTTACAGATCTCAGCACTCTCGTGCCTGTCTTGCAGCAATTGGGACAACGACATGAAACTTACGGTGTACAACCAGCGCACTACGCAACCGTTGGTGCCGCCCTATTGAAAACATTAGGGCAGGGATTAGGTGGTGACTTTACCGATGATGTTGAACAAGCATGGGCTGAAGTTTATGGTGTGATGGTGGGAGTGATGTCCCCGGAGGTTAAAAGCTACTCAAAGCTGCCTTTTAATTGACAGGGCAACAGCCATCAGCGAATCGCGGGGTAGATTCGTGCTCGGACAATATGAGCATTAGGCGGTCATGAGCTGAGGCAAAATCGATGCGCTCGATTCATGGCGAACCCCATCGCGTAGGCAGAAGGCTGGGGTCAATGCGCGTTCGGCGAGTAACTGAGTACCCTCGTTATCAGCAAGCGTAAACCGGCCACGTAAATCATTTAGGACTGAGATATCCGCTACTGCGCCAATACCTAAATGCCCTAAATCAGATGGCAGGCCAAAGTCTCTTTGTGCATTGCAAGTTGCCATGGCGACAACTTTTTCCAAAGGAATGTTCAAGGCCAACATCGCCGTCATCGCCGATACTAGAGAGAACTTCACAGCACCAAAGAACATATGTTCTTTGTCAGGATGGGAGTCCGGTGTGCCTGGTGCTTTGGGCTTGGGTACGGTGGTGTTGTAGCCATGCATGTCCGCACCTAAGGTATCTGGCATGATACCGGCCTCTAGGGCGATTCGTGCCATTTTGTAGCTAAAGTGTGAGCCATGGCCAACGTCGATTTTCAATCCCATATCGATGGCTTGGCGAACAATATCGTGGACTTTGCCATCTCTATTGACAAAGCCACCGGGGTGGCGAGTAAAGGGATGGGCTAGAATATCGCCAGCCTTTAGTAAAGGCACAACCTGGGCAAGAATTGTATCTGGGTCAACACCATTGGTGCCTTCGCCGGGCAGCGGCCAGAGCTGGCCAAAGTGAATATAGAGTGGTAGATCGGCTTTGCGGGCTATCTCAGCAGCTTGCTGCATGACTTCTATGCCCCATCTCGCAAACCCACCCAGCTCGGCGTGCGCTTTGAAACCTTTGACGATAGTTGGGTTTTCTTTGGCCGCTTTCACTGTGGCTTCAACGTCTAGGCAATCTGGTTTGTAAAGCGATGGGTAGTAATGGCCTTCCATACCGCCGACGAGATAGGCAGAAAGAAAGGCAAATACGCGGCTTTTCTTAGGTTTGACGACATATTCATTGAAGGCAGGCAAAGTCATGCAGGAAGGCCCACCTTGATCGATGAGTGTTGTAACGCCCGAATCAACGCCACAAAGATCGGCTTCCATACCAAAGCGACCAGTGACATGTTCAAAGACATGCGCGTGTGTGTCGATCAACCCTGGAGTGACGAGTTGGCCATGTGCGCGCATGACGGATTTTGCGGAAGCAGGATCAATGTTCGCAGCAACGTTTGCAACAAGCCCATCTTTGATGGCGATATCGCATACCGCATTGAGATGGTTGGCTGGGTCCACCACGTGGCCGCCTTGCAGTATCAAATCGTAGTTCACTTTATTGAACGTCCTTCAGTTCTCGCAAATAAGCCCATGGGAAGATCCCACGGTTATGTTCATCATCGAAACTAATATTTAAACCAATATTGCCTAGATCAATCACTTTCAATATTCTAGACGTGCTCTGCTTAATAGCAACTCCCTTGTGTCGCTGCTGTTCGCACATCGCACACTTGCAGTGATGGCGTAAAAATGCCCCGCTAAATACACGTCGTGAAGCGTCTTGCCAAGCAAGTTCAAGTTGCCCTGATGCTCGATGAAAAATCACTTCTTTGGGAAGTGTTTTATCGCCGTACATTAAATCATCGCTTTCACGCCCTGGGGCCCGACTTCCATACTCAAACCCTCTAGGCCGCCTTGGTCAAGTTCACCGCCCATTGCCGC
>JAYWIG010000155.1:0-3466 GCA_043789035.1 Betaproteobacteria bacterium | reverse complement strand
CTCCTACGATGATGACGGACCATTATCTTGGCCCCGATATTGAGAAAGCCCATGATTTGCTAACATCTGAGGCGTTAGCTGATTTAGCTTTAGATTTTAATAATTTAATGAGGTAATTATGAAAAAATTAGTATCGAATCTTTCCCGATTGTTCGCAGGAGCACTTTGCGTAGGCGCCTTAACTTCACCCGCCAGTGCACAAACTTCAGTAACGATAGGAATTTCCGGGTGGACAGGCTTTGCACCGCTCACCTTAGCAAAAGAGGCTGGCCTCTTTAAAAAGCAAGGATTAGACGTTACGATCAAAAAAATACCTCAAAAAGATCGTCATTTGGCAATTGCTTCTGGCGATTTGCAATGTGCAGCTACCACTGTTGAAACATGGATTGTTTGGAACTCCATCGGCGTTGCAACAACGCAAATTTTCCAGCTCGACAAGAGCTTTGGTGCAGATGGCATGGTAGTGAAACCGAGCATTACAAAAATTTCCGACTTAAAAGGCAAAACAGTTGCGGCTGATGCTCCGGGGACGGCGACTTACTTTACCCTTGCCTGGATGTTGAAAAAAAACGGTCTGTCGATTAAAGACGTCAAAGTGGTGAATCTTGCGCCGCAGGCTGCCGCTAATGCGTTTATCGCTGGCAACACCGATATTGATGCCGGCATGACTTATGAACCATTCCTTTCAGCAGTTCGCGCAAAACCAGAAGCCGGCAAAATTCTCGCCACTACGCTCGACTATCCAATGATTATGGATACCTTCGGTTGCACGCCAAAGTTTTTAACTGAGAACTCAAAAGCAGCGCAAGGCCTAGCCACTGCCTATTTTGAAGCACTCGAAATGATTAAAACTGATCCTAAGAAGAGTTTCGAGATCATGGGCGCTGACGTAAAGCAGACTGGCGAAGCTTTCGAAAAATCGCAAGCCTACCTGCGTTGGCAAGACAAAGCAGCGAATCAGAAATTCTTCTCTGGTGAACATGCTACGTTCAGTAAAGAAGCGGCCGATTTATTGCTCGAGGCTGGCATCATCAAACAGATTCCAGATCTCACAAAGTTGACTGATACTCGCTTCATTAAGTAATCCAACATTTAGTTCACCTATGAGACCACTCACCCCTGTGGCCTCCAGTACCCGAGTGGTACTGGGAATTAGCTTTTTTGTACTGTTCTTTGCCGTTTGGTCAATTGCGACTTTCGGCGGTTTTGTATCGAAGATTTTCCTTGCCGACCCGATCTCTATGGTTCGAAGCGGCTGGGACTTGATCGCTAACCAAGGCTTTATGAAAGATATCGGCATGACGGTATCACGGGTGTTGGGTGGCTTCTTAATCGCAACGGCTTTTGCATTACCTTTGGGGATTGCCATGGGTGCCTACAAACCCATTGAAGCATTTTTCGAACCCTTTGTGAGCTTTGCACGCTACCTGCCTGCAAGCGCGTTTATTCCTCTACTCATCCTTTGGGCTGGTATTGGGGAAGCCCAAAAGTTGTCAGTGATATTCATCGGTAGTTTCTTTCAACTTGTCTTGATGATTGCCGTCATCGTCGGCAACACAAGGCGAGATTTGGTTGAAGCCGCCTATACCCTCGGCAGCACTGACACTAGCTTAATCAAACGTGTATTACTGCCCGGTGCTGCTCCAGAAATTGCGGAGACCCTACGCATGGTGCTAGGTTGGGCCTGGACCTATGTGATCGTTGCTGAGCTTATTGGTGCATCAAGTGGCATTGGGCACATGATTACCGATAGCCAAGCGCTACTGGCGACAGATCAAATCATATTCGGCATCATTGTCATCGGCCTAATCGGCTTGATAAGCGACTACCTATTCAAATGGGCTAATCGAACCTTATTCCCATGGGCACAACTCGGCAGATGAAAACAGATTTTTTGTCGATCCGTGGCCTTACTCGAAGCTTCCCTGCTACCTCAAAAGCAGGCGCACCGACTTTAGCGCTACAAGCGACGGATCTGGACGCTGCGCAGAATGATTTCATCACCATTCTTGGGCCATCAGGTTGCGGCAAAAGCACCCTACTTCGTATCGTTGCGGGTTTGGACACCCAAACAGCAGGTGATGTTTTTCTTGAAGGCCGTGCGATTAAAGGCCCCGGCGCTGATCGAGGAATGGTATTTCAAAGTTACACCTTGTTTCCCTGGCTGAATGTTTATCAGAATGTTTGCTTTGGTTTGCGTGAACGTAACCTGCCTGCAGCTGAGCAAAAAGACATTGCCGATCATTTCATCGAGCAAGTCGGTTTGCGTGGGTTCGAATCGCACTTCCCCAAACAACTCTCAGGTGGCATGCAGCAGCGGACCGCCATTGCCAGAGCGCTAGCGAATAGCCCGCGCATGTTGTTGATGGATGAGCCATTCGGTGCGCTCGATCATCAAACCCGCGAGTTAATGCAAGAGTTATTGCTAGGCATTTGGGAAAAAGAACGAAAGACCGTACTTTTTGTAACTCACGATATCGACGAAGCTGTTTTCATGGGCTCGCGAGTTGTGGTGATGAGTGCAAGACCTGGCCGAATCAAGCTGGCAAGATCAATTGACCTGCCGCACCCGAGGCACTATTCCATAAAAACATCGCCAGATTTCTCATTATTAAAAGCTGAACTAACTGAGCAGGTTCGAATTGAAGTGCGAGCTTCACAGCAGCAGGTCTAAATGACGATGAATTCACTCCCAACTGCCATAGTAACCAGAGCCTCATCCGGGGTTGGCCTTTACGCCGCCAAAGCGCTAATCGCAAGAGGTTGGCATGTAGTATTTGCCTGCCGAAACATTCCTAAAACAACCGCTCTCCTTAAGGAATTCAATTTAGTCACCATGCAAGCAACTGCCTTGCATGTAGAGCTATCATCGCAAAAAACTGTCTTGAAATTTGTCGATGATTTTCGGCAACTTAACCGCCCTTTAAACGCATTAGTCTGCAACGCGGCAATTTATTTGCCCCAGCTAAAAGTGCCGCAACGATCTGAAGATGGCTATGAAATTAGCGTGGCGACTAACCATCTTGGACATTTCTTGCTCAGCGGATTATTACTCAACGATTTGGCCAAAACCAACGCACTGCCGAACCATCCCAAGCCTAGACTCATTACCTTGGGAACAGTGACTGCCAATTCTGAAGAGTTCGGCGGCAAGGTGCCAATTCCAGCCCCTGCTGATTTAGGTAACCTTGAAGGCTTAGAGGCAGGCTTTTTAGCCCCGATTGCAATGATTAATGGCAAGTCATTCAAAGCTGGCAAAGCCTATAAAGACAGTAAGCTTTGTAACATGATCATGAATCGAGAATTCCATCGGCGCTTCTACGCTTCGCGCGGTATTGTGTTTAACACGCTGTACCCTGGGTGCGTGGCCGATACTGCTCTATTTCGTGAATGCCCGCCGCTATTTCAGAAGATATTCCCGTGGTTTCAGAAAAACATTACGAAAGGCTATGTGAGCCAGGCACTG
>JAYWIG010000154.1:0-3470 GCA_043789035.1 Betaproteobacteria bacterium | reverse complement strand
TTCTAAGCTGCGACCAGATTTTTTCCCCCTCACTTGTAAAACCTGTGTTGATTACACCAATGTGCTGTCCGATATCACCGTGGGTTATATGGCAGGCAGCGGCGAGCAATGGCTTGTTGTGCGAAACGATAAGGGGCAAAGCCTGGTAGAAATGTTAGGTGATGAACTAGTGCTTAAAGTGCCTAAAAATGGCGGCAAACGCGCAGGCCCGGTGAAAGGGTTTTTGACAAACGTCAGGCTTGCCGCTGGTGGTTTGCCTGTGCAAAGTATGCCGAATTGGTTGCGCCCAATAGTTGCTTGGTTGATGCCGAAAGTTGGTCCTAAGGGTTTGGAGTTTGCACGCGCTAGAGTTGAGATGAAAGCACTAGAAACAATTGTTCATCTGCGCAGAGAACATCCTAAGAAGATGAAGAATATGGTGCCTGCTCATGTGTGGGAACTAGCCAAACCTTATGGCTTAATCCCCACGCAAGAAGAGCTTCCCGCGATGAACGAAGAAGCATCAACTACAAAAGGTTAGTAGGTTGCGCGTCCGCCAGAAATATCAAATACGCCGCCGGTAGTGAATGAGCAATCTTTACTCGAGAGCCAAGCCACCATCGCTGCAATCTCTTCGACCTGAACAAATCGATTCATCGGAATTTTTGATTTCATGTAATTGATGTGCTCAGGCGTCATCTGTTTAAAGATATCGGTTTCAGCCGCCGCAGGCGTGACGCAATTACAAAGTACACCTGACGTTGCTAGCTCTTTGCCAAGTGACTTAGTTAAACCAATTAAACCGGCTTTGGCTGCACTATATGCTGGCGCGTTAGGGTTGCCTTCCTTGCCTGCGACACTGGCAATATTCACGATGCGGCCATAGCCAGCCTGCATCATGTGCGGCACGACCGAGCGGCAAACAAGGTAGGGAGCAATTAAGTCGATCTCGACAACCTTGCGAAAGTCCTCAGGCGGGTATTCCCAAGTTTTTACATTTGGGCCTGTGATACCGGCGTTGTTTACAAGAATATCTATACGCTTGAACTTTGCGATCAGCGCTGTGGTTGCTGATGCAATACTTGCTTCGTCGGCAACATTGACGACTTGTGCCCAAGCTTTGCTGCCAAGTTGTGTCACAGCTACATCGGCCGCAGCAGAGTCGTTGTCCCAAATAGCCACTGATGCGCCGCTGGCAATATAGCGTTGCGCGCAAGCAAAGCCTATGCCTCGAGCACCGCCGGTAATGAGAGCGACTTGGCCGGTAAGATCAATTTGATTCATTGCATTCCTTGTGGTTGAGGTTATTCAGTTAAAGTCCAGTTATAGCGTACTTTGGTACTACCTTGAACTGGCTGCCCGTCGCTAGTTGCGGGGCTAAATTTACATTTGCTGTAGGCGGCCTTGGCCGCTTCGTCTAATCTAGGGAATCCGCTGGACGACAATACTTTACTTTGCACAACCTTGCCCTCAGCGCTGACGGTAAACTCAAGAAGCACACTTCCTTCTTCTTTGGCTCGCGCAGAAATTGCTGGATAGTCTGGCTCTTCACAGCTCCCTTTGGGCAAAGTAGCGCCGGTCTTTGCAACCGCCTTGGCCAGTGCTGCAACAACCGGCGCTGGCGTTGGCGGTACGACAGGTGCAGGAACTGCGACAGGTGCTGGAGCTGGCGCTGGAACTGCTATCGGAGAGGGCGCAGGTGAAGGCACCGCTGCAATTACTGGAGGCGCTTCGGGAATAGTAGGCGCCACCACCTTAGGTGGCTCCAGTGGCTTTGGCGGCGTTACTTTAGGTTCAATCTTTGGTTCAACCTTTGGTTTCACCTCAACTTTTGGTTCTAACTTCGGCGGTTCCGGCTTCAACTCTACCTTGGGCTCAATAATAATTTTGGCCTCAACAGTTTTCTTGATTTTCTCTAACGATTTTTGAGCGACGCCGCTTTGTAGCGCCCAAAAAAAGACGATATGAATGCCCACCACTAAACCGGCTCCTACCAGCTGCCCGGTTGAGAATTTGTTTGGCCTAGTGCCGTAAGTTTGCTCACTCATTAGAGGTGTTTTGATTGTGGAAATGGTTATTAGCGAGAAGCTTTTGAATTACACTGATGGGAGTATAACGATTCCAAGATAAGCGATAAAACTCATGCCCCTAAACAAATCTGAAGGCTTTCTACTTTCCCTATTGGCGTTACTCATCATGAATATGGCTACATCGTCGATTGTGTTTGCGCAGTCCTCTCAGGGGGAGGCGGCAGAGCCTGGAGTGACGACAGTAACTGTACGCGGTAGCAGAGGAACTTTGCAAGAACGGTTCGAAGCGCCCGGTTCAAGAGTGATAGTGGGGCGCGACGACATTGAGCAGATGGGCGCTGATACGGTAAGCGATGTTCTTCGCCAGTTACCAGGGGTTTTTGCAAACACTGGCGCCGACGGTCGGACCGAGATTCGAATGCGCGGCATGGATAGAGGCGCGACACAAATTTTGGTTGATGGTGAACGCACCAGTAATGGCCGTCGTGGAGGGCAGTTGCCGTTTGATCAAATCCCCTCTGAGTTGATCGAGCGTATTGAAGTTATTCGCTCACCGACACCGGAGTTTAGCGGCGCATCTGGCGGCACAATCAACATCGTATTAAAGCAATCCACCATTCAACGTGAAACGAATATGCGTCTCACGAATCAGTTTTTTCAAGGCAGGCAGGCAGGGCAGCTATTTATTAGCCGCACAGGACCAGTGAAAGACTTGACCGAAGAAGAGCTAAGGCTGCCCCCAGAAAAACGACCAATCCCAACAACCTACTTTTTCATGGTTTCAGCGTATGAGCGTTTAGGCGGCGTCAATCGCATTGGAACGACTACCAACTCGGCAAATAATGACAAGGACGAGCGCAGCGATAACTCTCGATCGCGTACTAAAGAAATCCTCATCATTCCGCGATTCACAATCAAGCCAAATCTAAAAGATACGATTTCGATTAATCCGCTTTTTACCGCGACTCAGACAAAAAGCTCGGTCGATGGCCATGTAGTTGGAACAAGCGGGACTACTGATTCTTTGGACGAAACGACGACGAATCGAACTCTGGCAAGGGTAAGTACAACGTGGGCACATCGTTACACTGCTAATCGCTTAGAAACTAGATTTTCGATTGAGAGAGGGCAAGAAGACACACAACGTAATTTCAACAGCACAACTGTTCCCGGCACCGTACTCCCGGCATCAAGCTTAACTTTGGCTGATGAACGAGTGGAAACAGTTTGGAATCTTGCGACGAAACTGCAAGGTTTTGCAGATGCAAAGGTTTGGGCTGTTGGAGCGGAGATTGACAACCGCGTTTTAACTGCAAACACCATCACGAATATTGTTACCGGTCCAGGTATCAGCAGCAGCCTTGGCTACAGAGCCGAGCAAGTCAGAACAGCACTTTGGGGACAAAACGAATGGACTGTTTTCTCAAAATCAACCTTAGTCGGTGGGCTTCGATTTGAGGG
>JAYWIG010000153.1:0-3477 GCA_043789035.1 Betaproteobacteria bacterium | reverse complement strand
TCACGTCTATCGATCTAAAGCAAATGGAATGCATTATGTTCTTCCACTCTGAATGGAGTTCAGGCTGGCTCGGTTACGCACACGTTGCTACCTCACCGTGCTGCCTTATTCTTAGCGGTCTTTACTGCATGCGTTTAGGCATTTCTGAAACCCGATTCGCGCCAGATCGCCTCTGCTTTGGTCGACATTAGTATGATCTCCTTTCTGGTTCTTTATGCTATTGCCGGTATACCTAAAAGTTTGAAGATGATCGCAGTGGCTGATTTAGTGGGTTTGCAACTTCTATTTTTTGCCGCATGGCGGCGGTTTTACAAAAAGTAAAGGCAAGGTACAAGAAGGCCCTTGGGACGTCGACCTGCGACTTGATGTACCTCTCGCCAGCCACGTATTTAATGAGCCGCGTATTGCGGTGGCGCAATGAAGGTGTGGTGTGGAACCCAAGACGTGTTTTAAATTCGCGACGTAATACGACGTAATACGACGTGATTTGGATGTGGCACTTAAAAAAGTCGAGGTGCAGGCTATGCGCTTAGGCGGCGGCTTCGGCAGCAAAACAATCGCAACTGTTGAGCGCGAAGCATTCGTGCACGTCTAGATACCAAGGGCATGATTGGTGATTGGCAACATAGTCTATCAACGTCGCATGTTTTATTTACCAACGCAATCTTGCCGCCTTGGATGCAGTGGCTTACAAATTTCATTGGCGATGATGGCGCAGCACTAGCTCAAACGCTAGTTTACGGTTTCACTCGGCAGCAACTTAACATGCAGCTTTCCAGAATTTCCGTGCTTACTGGACCGTGGCGTGGTTTGGGTGCGGGCCCCAACGTACTTGCGATTGAAATAGCAATGGATGCTCTGCAGCACTAGCAGTCAAAGCTGATCCAGTCGAGTTTCGATTGGCACATGTGAAAGCAAGCGCCATCGATAATGACGATGCTTATCCACCCGGGTCAGCGATTGCGGATACTGCGTGCTTAGATGCGACTTGAGCGCTATTTGCATTCCAAACATCGCATTGCTACAAAACGCCGGTTGCAATGAGCTTGAAGTTCATTTGATGAATGGCATAAAGCGCTGGCCACGGCAAGATTCCTCTGAGCGACTCGCTGCATTACATGAGGCGGTTGAGCATAATCAAGCACATGATTGGTGCACTTGAAGGCGGGACCTATGTCGATCTCATAGTGAGCGCTCGCGCTGCGCGTGCCTTAGACAGGTTATCTATCAGTAGTCACCCAACACTCGCGGAGATAGGTTTTGCATGTGGGTATACCGATCAGGCGCATTTTTGCCGGGACGTTAAACGACTGGTTGGGATGAGCACGGCTCGATTTCGAAAGTACGCCCTTTTTAACCGTTAATCTTGGTTTGGGTTTGCGGCCTGTCAAGCCACTCATGGTGAAGCTCAGAAAGACCATTTCAAAAGCGTACTCGAATCATGGTCTTTGGGTAAAGCCGAGCTTCACGCGAATCAGATTTTTGTGTCAGACTCTTCAAAGTATCGAACTGAGCCCAACTCATCGACAGTTTCGATTCGAACTTTAAAACCCCACAACCTATTCAAATAGCGCAGTACCTCTGAGCGATCGCTATTTAACGGCCTTTCGCGATGAAGCTGATGCCTTAAAGTGAGGCTACGGTCGCCCTGATGCTCGTAGTTCACCACTTGAATATCGGGCAACTGATTATCGCGGTTATATTGCTGAGCTAAGAGTTTGCGAACCCGACGATAGCCCTCATCGTTGTGAATGCTATCAATCTCCAAATGTGATTTGCTTTGGTGATCTGCTACAGCAAACAAATGAAAATCTCGAATCAGCTTGGGCGATAAATACTGACCAATAAAGGATTCATCTTTGTAGTTGCGCATGGCAAAGTCGAGAACCTTAAGCCAGTCACCACCAGCGATATCTGGGAACCAGCGCCGATCTTCCTCAGTCGGCTTTTCGCAAATCCGGCGAATATCACACATCATCTTGAAGCCCAACGCATAAGGATTCAACCCAGAGTAGCCACTCTCGTCGAAGCCGCGCTGAGTAATGACGTTGCTATGTGAACTGAGCACTTCGAGCATAAAACCGTCATCGACCAGCCCCTTGTCGTACATACGATTGAGCAAGGTGTAATGCCAGAAGGTGGCCCAACCTTCATTCATTACCTTGGTTTGACCCTGGGGATAAAAGTACTGGGCCATCTTGCGAACTATGCGCGCTACTTCTCTTTGCCAAGGTTCTAAGCGAGGTGAATATTTCTCAATGAAATACAGCAGGTTTTCCTCAGGTTCGACCGGAAATCGCGCTTGGCCTTGACTCGTTTCTTTAAGCTTTCGCGACGGTATGGTGCTCCAGATTTCGTCGAACTGTGTATACGCGTAATCTGCGCGGTCTTTTTGTCTAGCGAGTTCCTCTACCGCTGAAAGAGGCTTGGGGTGCCGGTAGCGGCTTACACCGAAATCACTGAGTGCATGGCAAGCGTCTATAGTCTCTTCTACAGCTTGCTGCCCGTAGCGGATTTCGCAATCCATGATGTATTTGCGAGCAAACACCATATAGTCAACGACCGCGTCGGCATTAGTCCACTGACGGTAAAGATAATTGCCTTTAAAAAATGAATTGTGCCCATAGCAGGCATGGGCGATGACCAAGCCCTGTAAAGGCATAGAGTTGCCTTCCATGAGATAGGCAATGCAAGGGTCAGAGTTTATGACGATTTCGTAGGCCAGGCCACGTGCACCTTTACGATAGTCGCGTTCGTTGCGAATGAATTCCTTGCCATAGCTCCAGTGCGGATATCCGATGGGCAGGCCAACCGAGGCATACGCGTCGAGCATTTGCTCGGCGCTAATTACCTCAATCTGGTTCGGGTAGCAATCGAGCTTGAACTCATTACGCGCAATTTCGCCAAGCGCTTGATCATAGGCATTGATAAGCCCGAAGCTCCATTCGCCACCCCGCGAGAGCACTTTGTTTTTAATTTCTTGCATGGTTCAAACCCTTCTCATAAAAAGGTTAAGCCTGCGACTTGGCAAAGAGGCGACGAAACACGGGATAAATATCGGTTCGCTCCTGAACTTCAGCCATATCGAAGTGCTCCGCCGTAATGCGTTGATAAGAGGCGGCAAGGCTGGAGGTTCGTGACATTGGCTCGTTGGTTTCAATGTAAGCGAAGTGGCGTATTTTTGGCAAAAGCTCCTCCGCTAAATAGCAGCGGCTTTTCTCTGGATCGGCGCCAAAAGCATCGCCGTCGGAGGCCTGAGCGCCATAAATATTCCATTGATCATGGGGGTAGCGTTCAGCCATGATCTTGCCCATCAAATGTAAGGCAGAAAGCACCACTGTACCGCCCGTTTTCGGGTCACCAAAAAAGCGCTCCTCGTCAACCTCTTCGGCATCATCCGTATGGCGAACGAAAATAACTGCGACCTTTTCATACTTGCGACTCAAAAACATATAGAGCAAGGTAAAGAAACGCTTG
>JAYWIG010000152.1:0-12538 GCA_043789035.1 Betaproteobacteria bacterium | reverse complement strand
AAATAATAAATGGTGATGAGTTCCAAAAATCAATTACCACTAAATAAGCTACTAGTTAGGCAAATATCCCAACTAGGAGCAAGCCCATCAACACCGCCATTGCCTGACGCGTGGCAGGAGTTACTTGATTGCGTTAGTACGACCTATAACGACAGGGACGCGGAGCGTGAACTGACGGAAAGATCGATGGAGGTTGCTGCGCGTGAAATGCAGACTCTTTATGAAATGCTGTCCCAAGAACGTGACAGTCTCGAAGAGCGTGTATTGAACCGCACTTCAGAGTTAGCAAGCAGCGAATCTCGATTTCGAGCCTTAACGACTCTTTCTTCAGATTGGTTTTGGGAGCAAGATGCAGATTTTAGATTCACTTCGATTTCAGCAAGTTCCGAAAAAGCCGTATTTTTTGATGAGCAAGACACTTTAGGAAAAACACGCTGGGAACTTCGGAATATAGAACCTATTGACACCACTTGGGCCGAACACCAGCTCATCCTTGAGAAAAACGAGCCATTCTCAAATCTGATCTACAAGTATGAATCTCCAAATGGAAAAAACGGTTTCATGTCGGTAGCAGGTGAGCCTCGCTTCAATGAGAACGGAGAGTTTTTTGGTTATCACGGAGTTGCCCGAGACATTTCCGCTGAGCGTAATACTCAGGAAAGGATTTATCAGCTTGCGCATTTCGATGCCTTAACTGGTTTAATGAACCGTACGATGCTCAATGAGCATCTTGAGCGTTCGATCTCAGAATCAGAGCGGCATAGTCGAACCTTTGCATTACTGTTTATCGATTTAGATGGATTCAAAGCCATTAACGATATGCATTCACATGCAGCAGGCGACTATGTGTTGAAAGCCGTGGCTGAACGCTTGAAATACACCGTCAGAAGAGAAGACTTTGTCGCACGACTCGGTGGCGACGAGTTCGTCGCAGTACTTGTCAATACCTCGGCCGAGAAAGCTGCGATCATTGGTAAACGCATCTTGACCGAAATCGCAAGCCCGATCGTGGCTGACGAAGCAACGTATCAGTTAAAGGCCAGCGTCGGCATCAGTCTTTATCCAAACGATGGCACCACAGGAACTGCTTTATTGCAGCATGCAGACCTCGCAATGTATAGGGCAAAGGACGCTGACGGCAACCGTTGCGCCTTCTTCAGCCAAGATATGGAAGAAACTGCCCAACGCCGCCTTCACCTTGGTGCAGGCCTAAGAAAGGCACTAGAAAATCGCGAATTCAAACTGTTCTGGCAACCCAAGGTGTGCTCGACGACGAGACGGATTAATGGGGTGGAAGCGTTATTGCGATGGTTTCGTCCTACCGAAGGCTTGATTCCACCGAATGCATTTATCCCAGTGGCAGAAGAAACCGGTTTAATCGTACCGATTGGACGCTGGGTAATGATGGAGGCTTGTAATCAGGTCAAAGCTTGGCAAGATCAGGGTCTAAGAGTACATGCCTCAATCAACGTTTCCGCCCGGCAATTCCGCGAAGAGTCTTTTATAGACGATGTTAAAACATGCATAGAAATTGCCAAATGTGACCCAACCTTATTAGAAATAGAGGTGACCGAAAGCATGGTGATGCATGACCCTGAACAAGTCGTACACCTGCTTCATGAACTCAAAGGCCTTGGTATTGAAATTTCTTTAGACGATTTCGGTACAGGTCACTCATCGTTGGCGTGGCTGCGAAAATTCCCGATTAACACCATCAAAATTGATCGCTCATTCATTTCATTCCTGACCACCGATCAAGATGACCAAGCGATATGCAAAGCCGTTCTCGCCTTGGCCAACAGTTTGGATCTTAGAACTGTCGCCGAAGGCGTAGAAACCTTAGATCAGGCGAACTTACTTGAATCGTTAGGCTGCGAGAAGTTGCAAGGCTTTTACTTCTTCAAACCAATGCCGATCGAGCTGCTCATGCCCCATTTGCTAGATAAGGTACGAGGAGTCATTGTCATGACCCAAGATAACGTAGTTCACCCGGCGAATATCAAACAGCTTAGTTCCACCAGCATAAGAAATTGAGCTTTGTAAGTCTTGCTCCATTTCCGTGAGAGTATCTTTCAGCAACCCTTTAATTGGCTCTAAGATTCGTTTGCCTTCAATAAAACTCTTATAACCTTTATTGAACTCTGAGGCGGAGCCGAAATATTCTTTGTAAAGCTTGCCGTCGACTTCCACTGTTTTACCTGGCGACTCTTCATGGCCGGCGAACATTGAACCAATCATAACCATAGACGCACCGAAGCGAATCGATTTGGCAATATCGCCGTGCTCGCGAATGCCGCCATCAGCAATAATCGGTTTTGTCGCAACCCGCGCACACCACTTCAATGCCGCTAATTGCCAGCCACCGGTACCAAAACCAGTCTTCATGCGTGTAATACACACCTTGCCAGGCCCAATGCCAATCTTGGTTGCATCAGCGCCCCAACGCTCTAAATCCATCACACCTTCAGGTGTACCGACGTTACCACCGATCACGAAGGTTTCAGGTAAGTTTTCTTTGATGTAGCGGATGATGTTTTTGACAGAATCGGAATGACCGTGCGCGATATCAATCGTGATGTAATCGGCACCAATTTTTTGGTTTTTTAACTCATCAACTATCCGATAGTCTGCTTCTTTCACGCCAAGCGATAGAGACACAAACAGGCCCTTCTCGCGCATGCCACGTGCGAAGGCGACGTTGTCGATATCGAATCGATGCTGAATGTAGAAGTAACCGTTGCGCGCTAAGAACTCGCAAGTGCCTTCATCAACCACAGTCCGCATGTTGGCGGGAACCGCAGGAATTTTAAATTTTCGCGGCCCAAACTCTACGCTTGGGTCGCATTCCGTTCTGCTTTCTACCGCGCAACGACGCGGGAGAAGCAAGATGTTTTCATAGTCAAATATTTCCATAGGCAAATTATGCCTAAACTACGAAAACCCTAGTTTTACATTGGATGCTTTACGGGAATTACGCGCCAACTTCTTTCGACTTCAGCGCTTCTTCGAAAAGCGTCGTGAGCTCATGGGCACTGGCTAATACTTGTTCGCTCATTGTCGCTACAGTTGCCATATTCGCCTTCGACACACCCTTGTCGCTGATATCGCCGATAAGGTCTTCATACTTCTTGTAGCGACTGGCTAGATTGGCGAGCTCTTGTTTTACTTTGGCATCCGCAAAGGGGCTATCTCCCAATACTTTCATCGAGTCGGCAAAAAGCTTTCTATCTGCACTAATTCTTGCTGCCGCTTCTTTATTATCGGCATGTGCGGCGGCTAAAAAGTAATTTTTCGCCATACGTTGCGAAAGCATACGCTGCCTACCTGAGAGATTCACAACTTCAACCGCCTTCACTTTTGCAAGCGACTGCATTTCGATTGTGAGTTCATCGGCTGCCTTCAGCAATTCTAGCGACATTGTGTTGGTCTGCTTTAAGGACTCTGCCGTAGGGCTGGCCTTTGACTGTGTCAGTAAGGCATTCGCTGATTGACTTAAGTTATCAAGCTTGGTGCGAGAAACAGCAGGAACACTGGAGGACAAAAACTGTAAATGCGAGTTCATCAGCTTTTCAGTCGCCACAATGCTGTCTGAAGTTGCATCGAGGTTGACTTGCAAAAATTGTTGCGTCTTTAGTTTCGCTAAGCGCTGGCTTAGTGCGCGCATCCTAGCGGAACGATTGACCACAGTAGCATTCATCGCTTCGGCATTTTGTGCATGAACCAAAGTGCCGGTAGCTAGAATCAACAGGCTCGCTTTGACAAAAAATCGCCGTTCACCTAAGAAACGGTTCTGATACGCTTTAATCGATAAATCCGGAGAAAACATCGGTACCTTAGGGACGTTAATACAATCCCTCTATTGTGCCGCGCAATTAACACTTATACACATTCATAAATTCCACTATTCGGCCCTCCGATGCCGCCTATCCTTTCAAACAACTTGTCGGTCGGCGATGTTACAAATCTTACATCTCCTCGAAGCTCAGTCACATCCCGAATGGTTTGAATCAGATCCTAGTGTGTACGAACGATTAGACCAATGCATGTCGGCTAAGTTGATAAATTAAGAACCGTAGTTATAAAAGCCTTTACCAGTTTTTCTACCCAACATGCCTGCATCCACCATTTCTTTGAGCAATGGCGCAGGCCGATACTTGCTATCGTTAAAGGTGCTGTACAACACTTCCATCACGGCGAGCTGCACATCAAGGCCAATGAGATCACATAATGCGAGTGGGCCAATCGGTTGATTGGTACCAAGCTTCATGCCGGCATCGATTTCTTCAGCGCTCGCCAAACCTTCTTGCAACACAAATATTGCTTCATTGATCATCGGGCACAGGATTCGATTCACCACAAAGCCAGCGCTATTTTTCACACCAATCGGTGTTTTGCCCAAAGCTCTGGCCAATTCAGTCACCGCTTCAACAGTCGAATCAGACGTTTGCAAGCCGCGAATCACTTCGACCAAAGCCATGACTGGCACAGGATTAAAGAAGTGCATACCAACAAAACGATCGGGGCGCGAAGTAGCAGCGGCTAATTTTGTAATTGAAATCGATGAGGTATTGGTGGCAATAATCGTGCTCGGCTTTAGCAAGGCATCAACGCCTTGCAGAATTTTCACCTTTAGCGCTTCGTTTTCAGTCGCCGCTTCAATCACTAAATCCGAGGCGGCTAAATCCGCCGCATTCTGAGTTGTTTTAATGCGGGAGAGCACCGTCGCCTTTTGCTCTTCGGTCAATGTACCTTTTTTCACCGAACGGTCAAGAGAACCTGCAACCGTCTTGTGCGCCTTTTCCAACGCGGCGACATTAACGTCTTGCAATATAGCGTCTAACCCAGCCAGAGCACAGGCTTGCGCAATGCCGTTACCCATAGTGCCGGCACCGATAATGCCAATAGTTTTGATGATTTGATTCATGGAAAATGCCAAAGTTTGTATGTGAAGCTCTATATTGTAGAAGTTGGCAGATTAGGCAAAATAAACCACCTTCGCAAAGACATCAGAATCGCATCTTCTATCACCCGCATTTCTGCCTAACGACGGAACATCAGCATCGGAGCGCTGAACTTTATGTGAATTACAGGCTTTACTGCATGCCCTCCTCAGGAGACGACTGATGTCGTAAACAGTTGCCTTGTAGTTTCAATGGAAGGAATTGTTTGCAAAGATATAAATATCGTTGATTTCAGGAAAAACAACTTGCAATGTATTTGACATAACACCAACATGATATCGGTATTAGAGTATCGCCAGTCAAATCAAATACCCACCTTCTATCAGCCTGACCAGGTATTTATTCGGGGCAGTGTTTTCGCCGCTCTGGCGTAGTAATTGCCAAAGTATTAAACTACCAGCATGAAAAGTAAGTACATCGTCGAAAACCCACTACTGATGAGCGGCACTCCGTGCTTTGTTGGCACAAGAGTGCCTGTAAAGTCGTTGTTTGACTACTTAGAAGCGGGTGATAGCTTGTCGCATTTCCTCGATCAGTTTCCGACAGTTAGTCACGAGGTCGCTGTGCAAGTACTAACCGAAAGCCGGTTGGCGCTCTTCGCTGCCTAAACGCTACGCACGATCTTGCGGATACTGCTCGACGAATCAGTTCCAAAGGCCCTAGGCTTCCTAATCGAAGGACACTTTGTTCGCAGTGTTCAGTTCGCAGGGTTTGCCGGTCTACAAAATGGCGAGCTTATGGCGGCAATGTTCGAAGCAAGCTATGACGTTTTGATCACCTTCGATCAAAACTTGCCGTATCAACAGAATGCGATTTTGCCTGTTGCTGTCATCGTGCTGGTTGCGCAAAACAATCGGGTTGAAACAGCGCTCCTATTTGTGCCATTAATTCAAAATGCTTTGACGCAATGCCTGCCGGGACAACTGATAAAACTTGGATTGAAGTAAATAGATTGCCTCAAATCCACCAAAAAGGCAGTGATCTCGCTTAATTGCGAGCCTAAAACGCAACCATCAAGACTTAATTTCCACCCTGAGTCTAATCGCGTTTCCGTAATGATCATCAATTTGAAGATCGCCACTCGGAAGTTGAGGAATCGCAGGGCTGGTACAGCCGACTTTAGGGTCACTTAAACCATTTAGTATCCTTGCAAATCTGGTAGTTACATACCGCAATTACAAGGATGCTAAATCGCGATGTTCTTGCGGCGCCTACAGCCTTGGTCGAATAACTTGGGCAAGCGATTAGTAAAAAACCCCAAGGTCAATGTACGCGATTCGGGAGTACTTCACGGCCTACTCAATTTGTAGATCACTCGACATTCATCAATAGCGTTGCCGTAGGCGCAAGTTGGGCAGGTTTTGTCATCGAGAATTTATTGTCGGTATGCCCAGAAAATTTCCAAGCGTATTTTTACCGAAGCTCTGGCGGCGCTGAAATTGATTTAGTCCTTTAAAGAGGTGCGGAACAGCCATGGCTTATCGAAATAAAAAGAAGTTTAGCGCCTTCACCTTCCAAAGGGTTTCAAGAGGCTGCTAGTGAATTCAATAACCCGTTGAAGTATCTTGTCTACCCTGGTAGCGAAACTTTCCCTGTTCGCTTCGGTGTCACCGCGACTAATTTACCTGCTCTCATGGCGTTGCTTACAAAAGCAAGTTCACCATAATTTGCAAGATAAAATGCCGCCTCGCGTAAGCCGAAGCGCTCCAGATTGGCACTCCTCGCTGCCTAAACGCCACGCACGATCTTGCGGATACTGCTTGGCAATTTGCAGCCTCCATGCAAAATGCTTTGGCGCAATGGTTACCGGGACAACTTCATTGCTTTGGCAGTAATGCCCACTTGTATGCCAGGGCACGCCCATCAGCGTTGAACCACACAGACACTTGCAAATCATCGCCTGAGGCGCGTTCCCAGATAGCCTTTGGTATTAAATAGAGTTCCGCAAGTCCAAGCGTCATGAAACTATCAAACCCCGCTTGGCTAGCTCGACCATCTTTGTCCAATCTGCCCTTAAACTTGAACACCGATTCAGACACCACCATTTGAGTACCATCAAATAAAGAAACCGCGCGATCTCGCTCCCAGACTTCAACGGCTTTCAGGTTTGGCATCACAGGGGATGAACGGATTGGTTTTCCTAGACGTGCTAGCAATTGCGATTCTGTGACGCCATCAAAAACAATCGTTTTTTCATCGACGCCCGATTTGATGATTTGTGCGGCACAACCGCTTATCAATTGCAAAGATAAAACACAAAGAAAAATAGTACGAAACATAAGCGTTTCTTTCAACAGCGGCAGTGCCGATTGGCCTAAGGTAGCATGTAATTGAACTCGTAACTGTGCGTACCGTCCGCAATGATGATTTCGAACTTGCCAGTGATGCCAGCAAGTGCACCGGTGCCGGAGTCTGGAACGAGAGAGAGTACGCTGAGCATTTGGCTCCCTTCGCGACTTTTGACATGGCATGTACCTACGTGTTGAAGCATATGCTGTTTGAAGGCACGAAGGGTTAAAGCCTGCCAGCACGTAATGCCCTAGAAATAATGTATTTGACGCCCCATTTATGAAACGGAACGATAAAAAACAGATACGCCCTATCGAACCAATTGTGCACGACACAAACCGTTGATACAACTACGGATGGATTTACGCCATGGCCCGATGGTATCGCCGACTTCATAACTCTCTCGTCTCAGCGCATTCAAACTTGACGAGTCTTCAGCCACCGAAAGGCCGCCTAATTGCGCCTAACGATTTCGAAATAGTAGCGCCGACTTAATCCACTTTGGGTGATGCCCAAAAATATCAAAAAATATTTGAATGAAGTCTGGTGTTGGTATGCCAAGCGGTGCGCGATAGGCGTCACTGAAATAGGCTGCAGCAACAGGATCGGGCTGCAGGCCACTAGCCGAAGGGATGGCGCACTCGGTTGCTATTTTAGGTTGCATGCTTTAACCAGTACTGAACTACTCCGTCGCGATATACTCAAATGCCCAGTAGTACTGCCAGGACGTGAACTTCGCACTCTTACCAAGTCCATCAAGCGAAGACTCTAGTTCTGCTTGTGACGGGAAGTTCTTCAGCACACTATGGGCGGTGCCATCGCGAAGCTTGCGAACTTGGTAGGTATTGCCATCGTTATCGGTCGCGGCAATTGGAGAACTGCTACCTACTACGTATAGGTTGTCGAGCAAGACAACCTTCGCGCCAGGGTTGAGCAATGCGTTAAGGCCAGACAGAAATTCACGGCGCCTTGCGATAGGAACATGCGAAAACCAAAACCCAGCAAACGCCGCGTTGAACTTTCCAAGGTCGGGCGAAAGACTATAGGCGTCGCCAACCAAAAATGTCGCCTTGCTCTCAGACACTCGTCCCCTTGCGATGTTCATCGTTTGTTGCGAAGCGTCTATGCCAACAACTTGAGCCGCCACAGGCGCAATGAATTGAGTCCAGTATCCCGTGCCGCAAGCCACTTCGAGGACTCGGGAATAAGCGAACAGCGGCGGCAGCCAATTCTCAATGAGGCGAAGATCTGCTTGGCGTTCAGGCTTCAAATAAATGCTGTCGTACTCTGGCGCACGGGTTGCGTAGTAGGACCGCATTTGTAGTTGATTGGAGGGCATGATGGGGTTTAACGGTCCATTTAGCCAGCGCACACGCTGACGTTTGCGAGGAAACTGAAGCGCGATGATCTAAGCGCGCGTAAGGTGCCAACTACAAAACAACCGGGCGACTGGCGCAAAGATAAGTTAGGTTTCATCAGGTACGTACGTCACAGTTCTGGGCTGAGCAATTTCGATAACTTCTAGTAGCAAAGGCACAAGCGGCATAAGATTTGAAAGTTGATTCTTTAACGGTCTCAAAATTATCACTGCAATGTCAATGGCGATAATATTGTTCTGGTGCCTGATACCTTTATCTGTCGTGATAAAAATTTCAAATTGTTGCGAGGCTTCCCTTAGCAGAGTACCGTTCTTTAGTTCTGACCAACCCATTTGTCGGGCGGTCTTGGCTTGATGCGCAGTTAAGCTACGAATCAGCCTCCAATCAACGCATTCGTCGATAAAAATCGATTTCAATCAACAAATTCTAGCGTCCGAGAGGACACAAGTTCCAAAAATGCGATCACTTGCTCGCGAGAAACGCTGGGGAACCCTTCCAAAAACTCTTCGACGGTTTCTCCGCCTTCAAGATGATCAAAGAGAATACGAACGGGAACCCTTGTGCCTCTAAACACGGGCACACCGCTCATTATTTCAGGATCAATGGTGACAGGTGATTGCATAACTTACTTTTTACTACTAATCACAGAAAGTTGCAAGATCAGAGACCTACAAACTATCGACCTTAAGGACTTCGCCCATTGCAACAAGCTTTGCCCCTTCTTGAATTCTCCATCGATTTCCGATAAAAAGGTGCCGCGACAATCCCGGACCACTTAGAAAAGTAATCTGGAACTCTTTAGTCTGACCAGGATAAACCCAGACGCCAGCAGGCACCTCAACCTGCCCACTATAGAAATCACGACTCCCTGCATCGCCAAAATTATGGTTGGGCCTGTATGTTTCGCCAAAGGGACCAGCTTTGCCGCCATCTTCCGTACTCAAGACAGAAACTCTCGCTAGAACAGTGCGGTGTTCACTACCTTCCGCTCTAAGAACATCTATGTATTTTTCAACAGCCATTACTAATTACAACTACTTGTTTGAGCTATACATATTGCGCTAAGAAAGGCAGGTCACTAACGGTTCAAGTGAAATCTAACGCTAGAGCTAACCTGCGCTATTGCAAACCGTTGCAAGGCAACGGGAGCGCGACAATCGTTGCGCGCGTACGGTGCCAACTACAAAACAGTCCTGCGACAGGTTCAGCCACAAGTTAAGTTTCATGTATTTACAGGTAAAAGCTACTTTTCGTCTAGATCTCATCATTCAAAACCCCAAACAAGGTTCTCACGAAATCAACAGCAGTAGAGTCATCTAATAAGAGCTTCCTAACTGCTGCTTCATACTCCATACGATTCTTGAATCCTAAGCAAGTAGCAATAGTTGCTAATGCACCAGTCTCACGGATAGGATAATTTGAAACGAGCCCGATCAAGTCTTTTCGACTGACGCAATCGTCAAATGCACTGATTTGATTAGCCAGCAATTGGGGAACGTTCAAACAGATAGTAATTGATTTTCCGGCAGCCAATTCTTCCCGACTTGGCATTGCTCTTTCTAAGTCATCTCGTAACTTATGCTCCAATACTCGCTGGGCGAGACGAGGGCCGTGCTCGCGAATTATGCTAATAGCCTGCTCAGTTGCGCTTGTCACTAGAGCATGCGCGTCGGCACCGCCTACCAACTCTGCTCGCCGATCAGAGACCCGACGCATCAACTCGGGATGGTAATAAATAGACTCTACTGAGAAAACACTTAGAGGATAAATGCCTACCTGGTTTAGTTCATTTACATCTTCTTGCGTACGCCCATCTCTATCAATTATTCCGTAAGCTTTTAGCCAGAGCAATTGCTCAGCTGCGCGAACTCCCTTTACTGCGTTCATAACCTCACGGCAAGATGATTTAGGTAAAACAGATGCCTGAGGAAATACTATTGAATAGATTGCAGAGTCTAGACTGCTTGTCTGGCCTTCGACAAAAAGCATTTTTTTTCGAGCACCAACAATTTGATACTTAACGTCTTCGTTTACCTCGACGGAACTTTCCAACAAGTCAAAATCCCATGAACTTACGTTCTTGCCGCTATATGTGCAATCACGCAACAAGAGAGTCCTTGCGGAAGGTGTGTCAATAGGTAAAGAAATCTCGTGTGTTGAAATTACGAAAGCACAATCCTGACGGCGAGAAAAAAGCAAGCACAAGAGCGGAGAAATAATCGATCTGTGCAGATGTCTTTCCGGTTCGTCAATAAGTAGTAACGTTCCACTTGGCACAGTTAATACACTCGCGGCAATTAACAGCGCATTTCTTTCGCCGTCTGAGAGTTCTGCAACGCTGTAGGATTGCCCTCCTCTTCGCCTTGCAAGAACTTCATCGTTTGAATGAACTGACACTTCGATTGGTATATTTGACAGTCTGAGCAACTCATTTAAAACTTTGAGCGGAGAGTCTTTTTCCAGTAACTTATTTGCGGAAACCATATCCTTTTGACGTACTGCTTCAGCAATTGCCCGTGCCCCTGAATTTTCAGCATCAATTAGGTCGTAGATTGCAATACTTGGTCTTATAGGAGAGTAATCATCCTTCCACCGCGCTTCAGCGTTCGTATCTTGTGTCTTAATTTGTGTTTCTGTTTGGCGCTTATTGCCGCTAGAAAAAGAGACTGAGCTAGATGGAAACCAGTTTTGCCGGTGAGCTGAAATTCGGCTAGCGTTGGCGCTGTTAGATATGAAAAACCTATGCATGAGGCTAGATTTTCCCGTTCCATTAGCACCCACAATAAAAATGCTTTCACCCAAGGAGATGTTAATGGAAACGACTTCAGTTGCAGATTTAGGAATATGAGTTACGAACATTTGATCGATAGTAGGTTGTAATAAAACGGTGCGTCGAATGAAATTTAACGGCACAGTTCAAAGGCGCGCTGCCCAAGCCGCGCACACATGAAATATGCGAGGCTTTGCTTGCATATTTCATGTGCACTCGGTGCCTCTCGCGTCCTTTGCAACATAGAGTTAGGAATCGGCGCACCAGCCTTCAAGGTGACTCCGAGAAACTCGGTTCTTCGCGACCTGGTAAAGATGTTTCATTGTGAGGCTTTATTAGATACTCGTTTAAACATCGGGCGAGAAAAGGGGAAAAATCGCTTCCAAGCGATGAAAGGAGTGGCGTCGCAACGTGCTCGCCTACAAGGGGCAAATGGATGAGATTCCTCAACCGCCGTAACTCGTTGAAGAACTGAAGATGCTGATCAGGTAGCGCTAGAACTTTCAGATACGCTTCCTTCTTCAAAAGAGTATCGAAAGATAACGTTTTCTCCTTTAGTGCAGGAAAAAAATTATATCTACCATTGTGCATCGGAGCGACAAGGCTTTTGAACTCAGAAATTTCTATCGGTTTATTTCGTTGACGAGCAGCTAGTGATTCTTGAGGTGCGGTGAGCTCATGAAGAAGATAGCCCTTTCGCAACAATCGTGCTTTCAACGCAGATTCGAACGAAGCCCCCAACTTAAAACAGTCCAAGCGCCAGTGCCTAAGTTGATGCAGCGCAAATTGATTGCTCGGCATCGGATCCCGCCCCAAAATACCACCACTTGCTAAGAAATTGGCCCAAAGCTTGGCCTCCTCTTTGAGTCCATCTTTTAGCTTGAGGAGTGTGGAATCGCACGCAAACAAAATACCCTGAGAGCAAAGTTGATTTACCACCCAATTCTGATTGACTTCATTGAGGTAGCCAATATGCTCGCTGAAATAGACATCCCACCCACTGACTTGCTTAAGCTTTGCTTCATCGGTTGAGAACATATTCGTATGGTTCTTCAAGGTAAGGAAACGCCGCCACTCGATTTCTAACGCAATATCTGGTGCAAATCTGCGCCATAACTTGTTTGAACTCTTTTATTCAT
>JAYWIG010000151.1:0-12547 GCA_043789035.1 Betaproteobacteria bacterium | reverse complement strand
GGGAGAGCGGGTTGCGCAAGTGGTGATTGACAAAGAGTTTTTAGAATCGGGTGTGCATTGGAGTTGGGGCAACAGACAAAAAGAAGGTGCCCAACCTTTTTCGCAAACACTGTCTGAAAAGGCCAACAATAGTGCTAGAGCTATTCGCCTTTGGGAACTTAGCGAAAAGCTTATTAAGCATAATTTTCGATAATATGTTGTGCAATTTTTTAAACTTCTGAAGGTGTGCTGAGATGCTTGTATTAGGTACTGGGTTGCTGATTTTTTTAGGCGTTCATTCGTCAAGAATTTTTGCAGAGTCGACACGGAAGAGGTTTATTGCACAGCGAGGCGAGAAAACCTGGAAGGGTATCTACACAATCAGTTCACTCGTTGGCTTGGGGCTTATTATTTGGGGCTACAGTTTGGCGCGCCAACAGCCCGTTGTGCTTTGGAACCCACACATTGCCACTCGCCATATCGCTGCGTTGCTGATGCTTGTTTCGTTCATTCTGATTGCGTCTGCCAATGGAAAGAATAATTGGATGCGAGTGAAGCTTCACCACCCGATGCTTTTAGGAGTAAAGCTTTGGGCGTTTAGTCATTTGATCGCCAATGGGAATTTGGCCGATGTGCTTTTGTTTGGTGGGTTTCTTGCTTGGGCTGTTCTTTGTTTTATTGCGTCGAAAAAACGTGATCGTTTGCTAAAAACTCAATATCCATCAGCAGAAGCCAAGGCAACTGTACTAGCGATCATTGCAGGTGTGATTGGCTGGCTAATCATGGCAATGTGGCTGCATGGCTTGCTCATTGGCGTCAAGCCATTTGGTTAGTTCATCAAGCGCACAAGGTAGAGGGACATTGCTGGAAAGAGCAGTAAGAGAATCGTACGTATGAAGTCGCTGATGAGAAAAGGTACTACCCCTCGATAGCTCTCGGCGATAGGAACGTCTTTTGCCATTCCGTTGACCACATACACATTCAGGCCAACCGGCGGAGCGATCAGTCCGATTTCGACGACCATTAGTACCAAAATCCCAAACCAAATTGCTTTTTCATCGGGTGGCAGGCCCAAGTCTAAACCCATGACTAACGGAAAGAATATGGGAATGGTGAGCAAAATCATCGATAGCTCGTCCATTACACAGCCAAGCACTACGTAGAACAGCAATATCGCTGCTATTACCGCCAGCGGCGGTAGCCCTAGCCCACCAATGAACTGAGCAAGTTGGTTTGGTGCTTGGGTGAGTGCCAAGGCCGAATTCAACATATCTGCACCCAGGAAAATCATGAAAATCATGCCTGATGATTCGGCCGTCGAATAGACACTATCGAGGAACTTTCGCCAGGTTAGCTCCCTTCGCAGCATCGCGGTTAAAAAGGTCGCAAAAGCACCAATCGCAGCGCCCTCAGTTGGCGTGAATACACCGCCATAAATGCCGCCGAAAACTAATAGAAAAATTGCCGCAATTGGCCAAACCTCAATCGCGCTTTGCCAAATATCATCTTGAACAAAATTTGCTTGATCCGGTGCATGACCGGGAACTAAACGGACATAAATCGCAATCGCTGTGATGTAGCCAATCGCGGCTAGGATGCCAGGGATAAAAGCTGCGGCAAACAATTTAGCGATGTTTTGCTCGGTAAGAATCGCGTAAATTACTAAAACGACAGATGGTGGAATCAGAATACCTAAGGTGCCGCTTGCTGCAAGTGTCGCAGTGGAAAGCCTTCCCGAGTAGCCATGCTTTTTCATTTCAGGTAATGCAACCGAACCAATAGTGGCTGCGGTGGCAACCGAGGAACCACAAACTGCGCCGAAAGCCGCGCAGGCCAATACCGCTGCCATTGCCATACCGCCTTTAAAACGCCCAAGAACGGCATTGGCAAAACGAAACAATGCTTTTGACAACCCCCCTTGCATCGCAAATTGACCCATGATCAGAAACAGCGGTATGACAGATAAGTCGTAGCTCGAAAATCGCCCGTAGGCGAACGAATTGAGGTACGACAACAAAGGCACCCAGCCCGACTGAATCACGTAGCCAATAGCACCAGACAAAAACATCGCTGCAGCGATAGGAACCCTAGCAGCCATCATTAACAACATGATCGCAAACAAGGTTGAGGCTAAACCTAGAGCGCTCATAACAATGCCTCCCTTGCGTTGGCTTTGCCGTTAGTGCCAGTCAAGCTCATGTAAAGACCAATGAAGGCGGTAAGTAAAAGTGGCGGTGCCATCAGGCTGTAAACAATCCATTCAGGAATTTGCATCATCATGGTCGTCGCGTTGGCCGCTTTTTGGCTTAGCAGACCGTATACTGCGCGGTAGCCGATGGCAAAGAGCATTATTCCGACAGCCAAAGCCCCCATCCGATCAAGTGTGTTTTTAGTGGAATCACGGGCACCGGTTGTAAAGAAATCAACAATGATGTTGCCTGAGCGCCATTGGCAAATCGGCAAGAAAGCGGCGATACAAAACCCCATCCCAACTTGGATAATTTCAGTATCTCCGAGTATTGGATTGCTGAAAAAATATCGGCCCATCACACTGTAAGCCGTCATCACACCAAGTGCACTCAAAACCAAGCCACCTAGCAAAGCGGAAACTTTGGTGAGCTTATCGATAAAGGTAAACAAAATTAAATCCTAATTTGTTATTTGTAATTTGTTGGGTTTGCGGGGGTAATCGGCATTGTTACACATGGAAAATAGTCATATATGCCAATCCGACCACCAATGAACCGCTCTTTTGCAAATGACCACAAACCTTGCGGGTATTCCAACTAAGGGGTGAAAACACCAATACTATTTCGCCATATTTAGAAGTTTTATGGAGACCTTGATGAAAATTAAATCCCTTGTACTCAGCGCGGCAATTTCAGCCATCTCACTAGTTGCAGCTACTGGTGCAGTTGCCCAGACTGTCACCCTCAAGTTTCATACATTCATGGCACCTCAATCAAATGTATGGCAAACCATGCACATGGCGTGGATGGACAAGGTTGAAAAAGAATCTAATGGGCGAATAAAATTCGAGCGCTATCCAGCCATGCAGCTGGGTGGTACGCCTGCGAATTTATACGACCAAGCCCGTGACGGCATTGCAGACGTCATCTGGACTTTGCCAGGGAACACCCCAGGTCGATTCCCAAGAACCGAAGTGTTTGAGCTACCCTTTATGATGAGTAATGCCGAAGCGACGTCGAAGGCTTACTGGGAATATGTTCAAGCCAATGCCAAAGATGAGTTCAAGGACGTGCAATTATTAGCGTTGCATGTTCACGGCCCAGGCGTTATTCATACGAAAGACAAAGCCATTCGGTCGATAAGTGATTTAAAAGGCTTAAAAATGCGTGGCCCTACTCGTCAGGTCACGAAACTTTTAGGTTCATTAGGGGCAACACCAGTGGGTATGCCACTTCCGGGTATTCCCGATGCCTTGTCCAAAGGTGTGATCGACGGTGCGGTAATTCCTTGGGAAGTTGTGCCGTCGGTAAAGGTGAATGAATTAACTAAATTCTCGACAGAGTTCGATCCAAAAGGAGGCGCTTTGTACACCACAACTTTTGTGATGGCGATGAACAAAGCGAAATACGATGCGTTGCCTGCCGATTTGAAAAAGGTGATTGATAACAACTCTGGTTTAGAGACGTCGGCATTTTTGGGTAAAACTCAACAGAGCAATGACCCAATCGGGCGCAAGTCCGCCAGTGACCGTAATAACACCATTTACACAATGACAGCGGCTGAAGCAGAGGCTTTCCGTAAAGCTAGCGACCTTATCGATGATGAATGGGTAAAAGAAATCAGCGGCAAAGGCCACAACGGCAAACAGCTTTTGGATAGTGCAAAGCAACTCATCCAAAAGCATACCAAGTAACATGCTAGAAAAAGTGCCTAGAGGGAAACTGCCTAACTCTCTCTAAGCACTCATGATCAGAAACACCTGCCATCTATCTAGTCAATGAGTAATTACTTGGGAAAGTACCGATCGATAGTGGTTTACAACATTCATTTTCTCAATCGCGCCAATTTCGCGGAGAAAACGGTGGGCTTTAGGTAAATTCCAGCAAGGCACCTGTGTGAACATATGATGTTCGCAGTGATAGTTCACCCAATAAGGCGCAAGCAATGCGCGCTCCCAAAATGCTACTAGAGTCGTGCGCGCATGGCGGTAGGGGCTTGGCTCATTCACTGGCACCATCGCATGTTCAGCGATGTTGCGAAGTCGATAAATCAAGGGAAAGCAAAACATTGCAGGAGCCAACCAAAGCGCGAACCAAAGCCATGCATAACCCAGCAACGAAAAGAGGCCAAGAAAAAACAGGCATCCCCACAACAAGCGACGATCAATTCCCGCGCGCGCTTTTAGCAAACTACTCGCAGTCAGTTGCTTCTTGGGTTTGCCTCGATGGCGCCACAACGACTCAAGATCAACGCTCAAGTGCAACTTTAGGAAGCTTAGGCCTGAAACATCCCGCAGTACCTTACGCCACAAGGACTTTTTGGTAATGGGAAACGGCTTTGACAGTGGCAGATCAGGATCCTCCTCCTGTTGTGCAAACCGATGATGTTGCAGGTGTACCTTGCGATACGGCACTAATGCGGATGAGCAAAACCATGTTGCCGCCCAATCATTCACCTTGCGGTTCGGGTGTAACAGGCCATGCGCCGCATCATGCATCAGTATGAGAAGCCCTAGCTGACGGCAAGCCACTACCGGAATGAGCAAGGGAATTAGCCAAGGCAATATCGACCCGACGAGCATCGCTATACCGATAACGCCCCATGAGTGGGCAACCAACCAAAGGCCACGCCAAGATGACTTCGCAGATATTTCGGCCCATTGCGCTGGTGCAAATAATTCGGTGGGATTAACTCGTGTGGCGACGGCCATTAGCGGACTCCTTAGATGAGGTCACAACTTGTAACCCTAGGTGTTGCGTTTGCGATATCTCGATAAAGTCTGCTGAAAGCAATCGAATAGCCTCGGATTGGGTTGCTCGATCATCAATTCCTAGCGCTTCATTACGTAAACTAAGCGCCATGACCAAGGCCCAAAAGCGCTGGGCAGTAATGCCATCCGAATGCTGTATTTTCCAGCCTCTTGAGGTTCGCACGTTGTGAAACGCTCGCTCACCTTCATAATGTAATCGCTCAATCGTGCGAGCAATTAAAGGCTGTAAGGCCGGTTGACGACGCGTAAGCACTAATGCTTCAACGAACATGGAAAGCCCCGGTTGCCCTAGAGTGCTTTTGGTGAGGGATTCGAGGTACGTATGTGCGCTGCGAGCCAGGCGCGAAGTTTTCTCCGCTGCATGAGCAACGTAGAGCATCTCGCGACAGGCCGCCTCGACGAACATGGCATCTTTGGTTCTGAAATAGTAAGTTACCTGCGAGGGAAATGCGTCTGCCGCCTTTGCGACTGCTGAGACTGTTACACCGGCAAGGCCTTGAAGCATAAACATTTGTGCTGCAACATCGAGAAGCCGCGAACGCATCTGCCGGCCAGAGTCTGTGGCGGGGCTTTCATTTACTTCAGAAGAACCGACTTGGCGCGCCATAAGCTTGGTATTCATTATTTGTACAGTATACAAGTAATTTGTATGCCATACAAAACATTTAAGCTCTTGTCACTCATTACCAACCTCCGGTAGCAAGCCAATCATCTAAGAGCTCGAAACTCTGAACACCCCAGAATAGCTCGTCGTCAACCAATACCGTGGGCGAACCGAAAACACCAAGTTTCAGCGAATCGTCGACTCCACTGCGAAGCATTTGCCCAGCTTCAATGCTCTCGATTCCATCAATAAGCCATTTAGTTTCAACGCCTAATCGTGAAACAATTTCGGCTATCAATTCCGAATTCGAGAGGTTTAGGCCCTGAACCCAATAAGCTTCATAAATTGCGTGAACGCTAGCAACAAGCAATTCCGGCTTATGCTTTTTAATCCAATAAAAAGCGCGACCAGCATTGCGTGGATCCATCATTTTGTCATCCACTTTGCGCTTAAGCACTAGGCTATGACGACGCATGTAACGTTCTGCTTCTCGGCGTATGTAGTCACCCTTCAACGGCGTATCAAGTAGTGGCTTTAAGCCCATGACCTTCATAACCGAGACACCTAACAACATCGCATGCCACTCTACTTGCCGGCCATGTTTTGCTGCGAGCTGTTCAATGCGTAGCGCTGCGAAATAGCCAAACGGAGAAATGAAATCGAAGTAAAAGTGCAGCGGTATAGGATGCGTATTCATAGATCGACAGCATAATTGATTAGAACCAAAAAGTACGATGAAAAGCACGCAAATTCACGACGCCAACGACATCAAATCGATTGAAGCACAGGCTTATCGTGAATTCATGCCGCACCAGAGTATCTACAGCGCACTTCAGAGCGTAGCGTCAAAACACGGAACGCGCAGTGCGCTTACTTACATCCAAGATGCCAGCGATAAAACGCTATCGAAAACTTGGACGCACGCGGAATTTCTCGCACAAATTACCCGTGCCGCTAACCTGTTTACGTCACTCGCAGGTTCTGAAAAGCCTCGCATCGCAATGCTATTGCCTGCAATTCCACAAGCCTATTTCACCTTGTTTGGAGGTGAGGCCGCTGGTGTTGTTTGCCCAATCAACTACATGCTTAGTGCCCAGCACATCGCTGAGTTAATACAGGCAGCGAACATGAATATTCTTGTGGCTTTAGGCGATCTTGGCTCACCTAGCGAACTCGACATTGCATCGAAAGTATCCCTCATTAAATCCTTGTGCCCAACACTCAAACAGGTGTTGTTGGTAGGCTCGACAAGGACGCGTAATGGCGGCGACATCGATTTTGATGAGCCCCTCGCGAGGCAACCCTGCGAATTACTCATTAAATCGAAGGCCGTTGAAGCAAATGACATTGCCGCGCTTTTTCACACAGGCGGTACAACTGGAAAACCGAAGCTCGCCCAACACACCCACGGCAATCAATTGCATGCAGCCTGGGGCGCAGCAAACATGTACGCTAATAATCCCACCGATGTGATGTTAAATGGCTTTCCTCTATTTCACGTGGCTGGTTCTTTTGTGTTTGGTTTGTCGACATTATTGGCTGGTGGCGAAGTCGTTTTGCCAACGCTTACCGGTATGCGCAATAAAGCTTTTGTCGATAGGTATTGGGAGTTTGTTGCGCATTACCGGGTAACGCTGCTTGCCGCTGTACCTACGGTGATTACCACCTTGCTGAACTTAAAAGCAGAGCCGAACCAACTAGGGTCTGTTCGAGCACTGCTCACAGGAGGCTCCCCATTGCCTGCAGAAGTGGCTGCTGGGTTTGAGAGGAAATTTGGTATTCCGGTGCGAAACATTCTAGGCATGACTGAGAGCGCTGGCGTCATTTCAATCGAACCGATGCTTTCGCAAAGAATAGCAGGCTCTTGTGGGCTGGCCTTACCTTTCTCTCAAGTCAAATCTAATGAGCATGGTGTGCTTTGTGTGAAAGGCCCGAACGTTGGCCCTGGGTACACTGATGCATCGAAGAACGAAGGCGTATTTACTTCGGATGGCTGGTTAATCACAGGCGACATTGGCCATGTCGATGCCGAGGGCCGAATCTTCATCACTGGCAGACAAAAAGACTTAATTATTCGTAGCAGCCACAACATCGACCCGAGAGTGATTGAAGATGCTTTGCAACAGCACCCTGATGTGATGATGGCAGCAGCAATCGGAGAGCCTGACGAGTATGCCGGTGAAATTCCAATAGCATATGTCACTCTCAAATCGGGCGCTAGCGTTACGGCAATACAGTTAAAGAGTTTTGCCGAGCAGTACATTCCTGAGAGGCCTGCCTACCCCAAACGAGTCGAAATTTTAGACGCCCTGCCCTTGACCGCCATTGGCAAAGTATATAAGCCAGCGTTAAAAGCTAAGGCCATTGAATGGGTGATTAACGAGCGTTTGACGCGTGTTGATTTAACGTCGAAGTGCATCGCAAAGGTTGCAGCGGATAGCGCCGTTCCTTGCGTCGTCTTCGAAACTGATAGTGCAACTGATAATGCGATTGATTTGGTTGAACAGCTCAAGAAAATAATGGCTGGATTCGCAATTGACTATCGAATTCAGAACTGATGCGGTGCAGGCTCTAAATTGTGCATTACCGCATATGGCGTAATGTTCCGCCTGACTGATTGAAATTTAGCTACCATTTATCCTTTCTCAAATTGTGCTATATCGCATTTAAATGGTCTACGCATTTTTTTCGAAAGCTGCCTTTGAAACAGTCTGAACTTACTTATTTATCGTTATCAATATTGTTAGTTTCTAATCCCGTGTGGGCCGAAAGCGACATGCAGATTATTGGTGGTTTTTCAATCGACCGAACCGAAGTCACTATTGGCCAATTTCAAAAGTATGTTGATGCAACAAAAACAGTGAGCGCCGCCGAACGCGTCGGTGGTGGTAGTACGTTCGAGAATGGATGGGAGCAACGCAAGGGTTGGACATGGCGTGCGCCATTTGGAAAACCTGGTGCATTAAATGAACCGGCTGTTCACCTTAACTATTCGGAGGCGCAAGCGTTTTGTAAATGGGCTGGGAAACGATTGCCTACTGATGCAGAATGGGGCGAAGCGGCTTACACTGAGCGAAGAAGTAATCCACCTCATGGGTTTGTGAAAGGCAATACCTATTCTTATCCAACAGGTGCAACGCCGGACGGAGCAAATTGTTTAGGTGATTGCGGAAAAACAAAAACCGTCAATCATGCGATAACGTCACGCGGCAATGGCCATGCCGAAGTTTCAACGACAAAGCAAGGCGTCAACGGGCTATATGACATGGGTGCCAATGTTTGGGAGTGGGTTGATAGTGGCCCCGGTACAGACAAACGAACCAGGGGCGGTTCATGGTGGTATGGATCAAGCTCTATGCGTGATGATCATGTTCAGTCCAAGCCGCAAGAAACGACAGTTATCTACATTGGCTTTCGGTGCGCAAAGACTTTATGATGGGGCTTTTAAGAATTCAAGCACCCGATAGGCCACATCAGCAGGTTGTTCACGTTGCGGAAAGTGCCCACAATGTTTCACAAGGTAACGCTCATATCTTCCGCTAAAGAACTTCTCGCGTCCTTCGGACGTAGCTGGCAAGTTGCAAGGATCGTCCGCTCCATGTAATACCATAGTGGGTACCGATATTAGTGGTGGATTAGCCAAGGTCGCTTCTAGAGTTGCATACGTATCATCTGACTTTGCACCGCCCCATCGATGACGATACGAATGCAGTACGACATCGGCCCAATCAGGGTTGTCAAAGGTCGCAGCTGTTACATCGAAATCAGTTGTAGATATTTTCCAGAAGGGGCACCAAATATTCCAAATATGCTTGGTAAGCGCACGTCTATCATCACGCACCAGCGCTTCGCCTCGCGGTGTAGCCATATACCAGTGATACCAATAGTTTTGCACTTGGTTTAGTGATAACGGTTGGTCGGCATTGTTGGTGCCCCACCCCACTGACATCGCAGTACAGGTACGAATTCGGTCAGGCCATAGGCAAGCGCTGATGTAGACAGCGCGTGCTCCCCAGTCATGCCCAACGACGTCAAATTTCTCGATGCCCATGGCATCGGCAAAATCAATCACGTCTTGTGCTAGGGCGCTCAACTGCCCACTGCGTGGAGTATTGTCGTTTAGAAATCGGGTTGGGCCATAGCCACGTAAATAAGGTACGAGCACATGCAGGTCTTTATCTGCCAGGTTTGTCGCAACTTCATGCCAGGTGAGCGCGCAATCTGGCCAACCGTGCAGAAGAATCACCGTCCGATTGGTTTGAAAACCATATCGATGAAATGCGATATTGAGAACACCTGTCTTTATTGATTCGATTGCGAGCATATCTATCGTCTTTATAGTTACTTTATCAAGCCGATTTCTTTGAGATATTTTGCGGCTCCAAGATGCAACAAATCTGCTCGATAGGCTGCCGCCACCGTATTTGCAGAAGTAGTCTCTCGAGCTTGCGGCAAGAGTTGCGCAAATGCTTTTTCGTTTTGGTGCAACGCGCGAACCAGTTGGTATACCAGCGCATCATCCAGTTTAGGGCTGGCCAGCACAAAGCTCCATGAGCCGACAGAACGAATTGCCTCGGGTTGCCCAGTATAACTATTAGCCGGTAAAGTTAAATCTCCCAGATAACCATGTTTGGCCCGAATTTTGGTAATGTCTGTGGCCGTGGGTGCAATGAAGCGCCCTCCTTCTTGCATCATCGTTGTGAAGCCAGGCCAGCCCGCACCGCCGCCCCAAAGCGCAGCGACTCGGCCATCACGCAACATCACGGGGCCATCCCCAGCCTTATCAAGAAACACAGCTTTAAAATCTTTCTCTTGATCTAAACCCATGCCGTCGAGCGCGTAGCGCGCTAGGATCGGTAGCCCAGAGCCTCGGGCACCAAACGCAATGGGCAAGCCTTTCAAGTCAGCAATTGTTCGATACGGGCTATCGCCACGAACAACGAACATCCCGGGTGTTGCATACATGGCGGCGACAATGCGTAGATTAGCGGCTGGTCGATTGATACCTGCCAAAGCTTCAAATGCGGGTTCGCCAGCAACCAGCGCGATATCAAGTTTGCCCTCTTCCAAGAGCGGGATGTTCTCCGTACTGCCTTTGGTGTTGCGTGGTTCAATCGTTAAGGTCGTACCTGCATCGTTCACAATTTTTGCAAACGCTTCACCGTAAACTGGGAAACCACCACCGGGAGTGGCCGTACCTAGTATTAAGACATTTTTTGTTTGGGCAGAAGTTGTTGGAAGCGCCGCAGTAAATAGGCAGGCACCAAGCCCGAAAAGCATTGCTGTGCGACCAGTCAATCGTTTAGCGCGTTGAAGCATCGAGAATCTCGTTTCTTTTAGTGAAAACTTGATTCAATTCTAAGCTCACTTGAGTTAGCTCAGCTTGACCTTTGTTGATCGCCTAGTCCAGCGCCACAGCGCGGCTTTGAAACCGCGACCAAGCACTACTTCATCGAGTTAAGCCCAAATATATTGCCTTCAGTAACTTGGCATAACGTCACCCAACCGAACTCGCCTCTGGAGAACTTTGGCCTGACAATCTTGCCCCAAGCCGCTACGTGAGCAGTCAACGCAACAATAAATTCATTCGCGAGGCACCTGTGGTTAGCTGCAGCAGCGACTTTTAAGCTTTCATAAACTGGCGCGGGTACGTCTCGAATACTAATTGCGGGCATGGCAGTTTTTTGGAGTGTTACATCAAACGCGCTTTACATGCACATTACATTTTGAGTAGCTGCCTTAAAAAACCTTCGGTTGCATGCCGTGCGGCTGGCAAGTTTATTAGCGTGTGCGGCGCGTCTGGGATTAATACGATACTTGCTTGCTTATTCTCTTTTTGCACAGCGCCGCAATGACCTTTGGCCGAAGGATTTCCAAGCCAGCTATTGGAGGGTGAAAAAAACACGTCGTTGCTGCTCATAACATTTAGAAACAATTTGTCTGGTAACACCGCCGTACGGTGCTCTTCGACAAAATAGTTATTCTCGCAACTCCACGAAAACACCATACGCGCGACAAATTCTGATCCACCGTAACGGGCCACGGAAGTAGCACCTTCACTGGTTCCGGCCAAGACCAGTTTGCTCAGATCTGCCCAAGGCATCGAGCCCAATGCTCTAATAACAATGTTAATTTCCGAACTTCGCAGAGCATGAATTTTTTCATACACATCTTTGCCTACCGGTGATTTGTACAAAATGCGATCTGGCAAATTCATTGAATCCGGTGCAATGCTCGCAATACCAAGACCGGCAAGCCACAACTGCCATTCGCCAATCGCTTTTAAACCTAACCCAGAGGAGCCATGTAAAAACACAACGACGGGCACTTTGCGACTAACCACAGGTACGGTAGCTACAGTGCCGACATAAACTGCGCCTCCGGTTGCCGCGCTAGGCAGAACAATCGAGGCATTGCGAATCGAAGCCTCTGCCGACTGTGGTGTATGAATAAAGGCAATGCCTGTGACTTCGCCGACTGGTGGTGGCGCGGCAACTACCTGTGCTTGGCACAAAGCAGACGCGGCTAGAAATACCGCTGTGATAGTTGAACCATGCACGTTTGATTTCACTGATGATCCGATGCAAATTAAGTTAGCCAGTAACTCTGCCAAACACTTTAAGGGCAAATAAGCTTGACTGAAGGGAAGTAGGTTCTGTAGCGAGCAGCATCCCGAATTAAAACCGTCAGTAAGCTTGGCCGGCTAAGACGCTACATTCATTATTTAACTCAACTGATTTTGCCATAGTACTTTTAACAAACTGGGCAAGTTCAAGTGCAGATTCACTGTTCGCTGCAAGCTCATCGTAAATAATTGCATTAATCGCCAATTGATCAGAAGATGCCGCTAAGGCAAGCTGTTCAAGTGATCAGTCCAACCAAATCGGAACACTCTGAACGATGTAGATCACGGTATCTACTGCGATCTGATAGCTTGAAAGTAAGGTTTATCCGCAGTTCATATTAGAAAAAACCGTATGCTCAGGTACCCGTTTAATAGAAAA
>JAYWIG010000150.1:0-3506 GCA_043789035.1 Betaproteobacteria bacterium | reverse complement strand
CAGCTTCAATGCTTGGCTGTAATTGATATCGATGTGGGCCAGGGTAAACAATGTATAAAGCGTCTAGTTTTAAATCGTCGATCGCAATCTGCATTGACTTAGTTACTTTGGGTACGTCGACTCTTTTAAATTCGATACCAATTCTTTGAGAACCCTTGAACAGCAGTAAGTCAAGTTCCGCGCCTTGATGAGTTGCCCAAAAATACGCTTGATCGGGATTGGCAACGCGTAGCACTTGTTCCAACGCAAAACCTTCCCAACTTGCACCTGATGCTGGATGAATAAGCAACTCGGGCATTGACTTAATGCTCATTAAAGTGTGCAAAAAACCGGTGTCTCGAAAGTACACCTTGGGCGACTTTACCTGCCTTTTACCAAGGTTTTCGAACCAAGGCTGCAGCTGCCGGATCATAAGAGTTTGTGTCAGTGCATCTAAATAAGATCGAACTGTATTTTCAGAAATACCCAAAGATTGACTGATAGGTGCTGCTGACCATATTTGCCCATGATAGTGGGCTAGCATTGCCCAGAAGCGGAGCATTGCTGGTGCCTGAATGTTTAAGCCGAGGGCAGGAAAATCGATTCGAATGTGGTCGCTCATTGCATTGGTGCGCCATGAAAAGCTATCGCTATCGGAAAGTGCCAAATAAGACCGGGGAAACCCGCCACGAAGCCACAACTGCGCGCAATCTTTCTCGAATTTCTGACCTTTTTCAGCCATTAACTCACTGATATCAAAGCCGCTCATTTCGATTGTTTCGATTCTGCCTAAGAGCGACTCCCCTGACTGCCTCATCATCGATGGTGAGGCTGAGCCTAGGAGTAGAAATTGTCCAGAATTGTTCGATCTATCCATTAAGACACGAAGGATAGGGAATAGCTGCGGCATTCTTTGTACTTCGTCGATCACAATAAGGCCCTGTAGGGAGCCTAAAGTTTGCATTGGTTCACTTAGACGATTCGCATGCAGCGGGTTTTCTAAGTCGAAATAATTGGCGGAATCGATGGAAACAAAATGTTTTGCTAGGGTAGTTTTACCTGACTGCCTCGGCCCGTTGAGCACTACCCCTCGCGAGCGCTTGAGTGCTACTGCCGTTTTGTTTAAGAGAGTTTGACGCTTGAACATTCGAAAATATTATCACTTCCATGAAATTCCGCAATGCTAATGAGGAATTTCATGGAAGAAAAAGATAGTGGCAGCTAAAGCAACACAATATCGTACTGCTGTTGGCTATAGATAGTTTCCACCATTAAGCTAATCGGTTTGCCAATGGAATCGCCCAGCGTTGCAAGAGTTTGCGACTCTTCTTCGAGCAGCATGTCCACCACGGCTTGTGAAGCAACAACTCTGAATTCCCTGGGGCTGAACTGGCTCGCTTCGCGCTGAATTTCACGAATGATTTCGTAGCAAACAGTGCGAGCCGTTTTTATCTCACCTTTGCTGTCGCAGGTTGGGCAGCCTTCACACAGCACGTGGGCGAGCGACTCGCGAGAACGTTTTCGGGTCATTTCTACTAGTCCGAGTGCGGTAAATCCATGCACTGCAGTCTTTGTTCTGTCGTGTGCTAAGGCTTTATTCAGCTCTTGAATGACGCTGTCTCTATGGGCGGCATCGACCATATCGATGAAGTCGGCAATGATGATGCCGCCTAGATTTCTAATTCTTAGCTGCCTCGCAATTGCGTGCGCTGCTTCTAAGTTGGTTTTAAATATCGTGTCGTCGAAGTTTCTACCCCCAACATAGCCACCGGTATTGACATCAACTGTGGTGAGCGCCTCCGTCTGATCAATGATCAAGTAGCCGCCAGACTTTAAATCAACTCTACGTGACAATGCTCGTTCAATATCGTCTTCAACCGAATGCAATTCGAACAAAGGGCGTTCGGCTTGGTAATGCGATAGGCGCGAGGTAACCGCAGGTACATAGGCTTCGCTAAATTCTTTTAATCGATTGAATTCAGCTTTCGAATCGACTCGTATGACAGCAGTGTCTTCATTGACCATATCGCGTAAAACGCGCTGCGATAAATCGAGCTCTCGATAGAGTTGCGAGCCTGCGGGCAATTTTTGACTAGCTTCGAGAATTAAGGCCCAGCGCTTACGTAAATACTCCAAGTCAGCTTTGATCTCAGCGTCGGTTGCATCTTCAGCATGGGTGCGCAGGATGAGGCCACCAATGGAGTTTGGGCTTTTGTTGCTAGAAAGTTCAGCAACAATTTTTTGTAAGCGATCACGCAATTTATAGCGCTCGGTTTCATTGCCAATGCGCTGTGAAACGCCAATGTGTTGATCTTGCGGTAAATAAACTAGCAATCGCCCAGCAATACTGACTTGCGACGATAAGCGAGCCCCCTTGGTGCCGATGGGGTCTTTGATTACCTGAACTAGCAGGGGTTTGCCATCGAATAGTATTTTTTCAATTGGCACATGGGGTACGTTTACCCGGCCAACTACCGGGGCGGCATTGGGCTGCTCTGCCTTGTTGAGATCGGCTTCATCGTTTTTTTGTGCTGAGGTGAGGCGTGCTTGCCAAAGGTCGGCCACATGTAGAAATGCAGCTTTGTCTAAACCAATGTCGATAAAGGCCGATTGCATGCCAGGAAGCACGCGGGTAACTTTACCTAGATAAATGTTGCCAACTAAACCGCGCGAGATTTCCCGCTCGATGTGAAGCTCGGTTAGGCTGGCGTTATGGGTAAGTGCAACGCGGGTTTCATGCGTTGTGTGATGGATCAGTATTTCGTTGCCGGTGGGCATGGTGCAAACCTAGTAACTTAGCAGTCTCATATAAGGGTAATCCCATGATACCGGAGTAACTGCCTTCAATACGTTTCACCCATGGCGCTATAGTGCCTTGTATGCCGTAGCCACCCGCTTTATCGTACGGTTCAGTGCCTACGCAGTAATGTTCAATCCATTCTTTAGGTATGCGGGCAAATGTCACACGAGATGTTTGTAATAAGACTTTGGTGCGTTGAAGGTTTTCACCTTTGGCTACGCCAACAGCGGTAATCACTCGATGTGTTCTGCCCGACAGAAGTGCCAACATGGCATAGGCTTCGTTGGTGTCTTTAGGTTTGCCGAGGATGGTGCCGCCAACTGCGACGGTTGTATCGGATGTAAGAACCGGTGCTATTGCCATGCCTCGACGCCGGTGGCGAGCGACTGCAGCCAATAATTTATTCTGGGTAACCCTAGCGACATAAACACTGGGGTTCTCATTGGGCAGCACGGTTTCTAAACTTTCCGCGTCCTCGCCGGCATCGGGTAGAAGCAGCTCGAACGTGACGCCCATCTGGGTGAGCAGTTCAGCTCTACGAGGGCTTTTCGAGGCTAAATAAATCATGAAATTCTTCATTAGGCCCGATGATACGGGTGGTTTGCTAGGATGGACCAAGCTCTATAAAGTTGCTCTGCTAACAGCACTCTAACCATAGGATGCGGTAAGGTAAGACTTGATAATCGAATCGACTCATGCGCAGTTTGTTTCAACTCCGGTGCAATGC
>JAYWIG010000149.1:0-3519 GCA_043789035.1 Betaproteobacteria bacterium | reverse complement strand
GGTTCAATAATGTTTAAATGGTGGAATGAAGTTGACTAAACTAATGATAAGTTTTGTTGTATGTGCCTTAATGGTGGCAACCGTCGTGCTTGCTAATGTTATGAAGCCGACAGAGCTTGCTTTGGTCGACAAGAGCGACTTTAGTTTAGAGCGAGCTATTCCAAAGAAGTTTGGCGAATGGCAGCATGACGCGAACGTTGGCATTCAGATGGTTAACCCTCAAACGCAAGCAGTACTCGACAAGATATACAGCCAAACTTTAACGAGAACTTATGTCAACGGCAAAGGGCAGCGCATTATGCTTTCCTTAGCTTACGGGAGCGATCAAAGGGGCGCGTTGCAAGCTCATAAACCGGAGATTTGCTATCCAGCGCAAGGGTTTTCTGTTGGTGGTACGGAAACCTCGAAACTAGCAACACCTAGCGGAAATTTAGGCATTAATCGCATGATGGCTATTCGTGGCCAACGAACTGAACCAGTTTCTTACTGGTTTACAGCGGGTAACCAACAAGTCGAATCTGCATTTGAGCGGCGGTTAGTTGAGCTCAAGTCGCTGATGACCGGCAAAATCCCAGATGGATTGTTATTCCGAGTTTCCTCAATTGATAAGGTTCCTACCTCGGCTTATGAAATACACGATCAATTTGTGAGCCAGTTAATTTCGGTGGTTAACCCTGCAGATCTCTCAAGGGTCTTTGGCCTAACAACGCCATAGCCAAGACATGCAGAAACGAATTTTTAATATCTCGGTAGATGATATTTCACTAGATGAACTGCTTTACCGGTTTACAAGTGGAATGCTAGTAACTCCCAATGTTGACCATCTAATTCTTTTGCAGCACAACAAAGCTTTTTTCGATGCCTATCAAAAAGCAGATTTTGTTACAGTTGATAGTCAGATCGTCTTTTGGGCATTAAAGTTGCTCGGGAGAGGGGTGAAGGAAAAGATCTCCGGTTCGGATTTTCTTCCGGCTTTCTGTAATCATCTTGCGATGATGAATTTCAAGAACCCTCAGACTGTTGCCAGCGTGTTTTTGCTCGGTGGGCGACAAGGCGTTGCTCTCGAAGCAATGAATAGGATCAATAGTCGAGTGAGAAGTAATTTAGTGATAGCGGCCCATTCGCCTTCGATGAATTTTGGCAATGACCCAGCCGAATCTAGCGCGGTGGTTGAGATGGTCAATAATGCGGGTGCAACCGCTTTGGTTGTTGGGCTTGGCGCGCCAAAACAGGAAATTTGGATTGCCAATCATCGGCATTTAATGCCCAATGTAAAGCAGTTTCTGGCGGTTGGCGCGTCGATTGATTTTGAAGCCAATGTTTTGGCTCGCTCGCCCCGATGGATGTCTCGCTTTGGTTTGGAATGGTTGTTTCGACTCTATAAAGAGCCAAAACGCTTATGGCGTCGATATTTAGTTAGAGACCCACAATTTTTCTGGCTCGTTTTTAAAGACCGGCTTTCTTTATACAAGAACCCTATTCAGGGTTCGCAGGAGTAGATGGATGATGTTTAGAATTTTTACCTCTATGGCGGTAGCCTTTTCCGTTTCGCAGCTTGCGGCATGTGGTGGCAATAAAACTGAAGCGCCAAAAGCAACTCAGGTTGTGGCTAAGGTCAATGATGTTGAACTTTCAGTTCATCAACTTAATTTTTATCTACAGGGCGTGGGAAATGTACCGCCTGACAAACTACCCCAGGTACGCAAAGAAGTGCTTGGGCGCTTAGTTGAACAAGAATCGATTGTTCAGGAAGCATTGCTGAAAAAGCTGGACCGAGAGCCTCAAGTTCAACAGCAATTGGAAGCGGCTAGACGCGATGTGCTGGTCAAGGCCCATTTACAAAAAATTGCTACTTCGGTCGGCACCCCTGATCAAGCTTCGATTGACAAGTTCTTTCAAGAAAGCCCTGCTCTTTTCGAGAAGCGTAGAGTTTATAAATTCTCCGAAATAGTATTACCGGGGCGGCCCGTCAATTGGGTTGAGGTCGAAAAACTGCTTTTGCCAACCCGTACGATCAATGAAGCTTCGGAGGTTCTTAAATCTAAGGGGATTGAGTTGCCAGTAGCCCAAAATATTACTCGTGGCTCCGAAGAATTGCCGATTGAGCAAGTGGAGAAGTTTGCTGCCCTAAGAGAAGGCGAAGTAGTGATTTATCAACGCCCGCCTAACATCGTTGTTGCACAAATTGTAAGCAGCAAAGAAGCGCCCGTTGATGTGACGAGGGCAAAGCCTGTAATCGAACGTTTTCTTTTGAACAAAGCCCGCAGTGAAGCAGTGCAGGGGGAAATGAAGCGCATCAAAGATGCTGTTAAAGTGACCTATCTCGGGGAGTTTGCTGCCGGTGCAGAGCCACCCAAAGCAGCGTCGCCGGCTGGGCCCCTGACTCCCGCAAAAGCCACCGCTGCCGACGATGCTAAAGCTATGGAAAATGGCCTTAAAGGGTTAAAGTAATCGACACGGTGAATAAAATTGAGCCTCGCTCTAATCAGGTAGGTTTTGATCCTGAGGGTAGGTCATTCGTTGTTTTTATTAAACGATTGACAGACCCACTCGTTGTTCAATTTTGCTTGTTCATTTCGCTTTGGATTCAGCAGGCAGTTTTCTCGCGCGCGATTCTCATGGTTGCAATATTAACTTTCGCGCTGACCTACCCAGGCTCACTTCCGTTTCGATACAAGCAACTCGGCCTGTTTGGAAAAATACTTTCTAGCTGGTTGCTAGTTGCTAGTGCATTGGTGTTGTTGGGTTGGTCAGTGAAGGCTCAAGAATTTCTTCCAATCCAACTCATGTTGCCGTGGCTTATCGGCACGCCATTTGCTATTTACGGCGTACATTTGCTTTCTCCCTGTATCGCCCCACGCGTGTTTCGATTTCAAACGGTTTCTTCAGCCATTATCGTAGGCGCTACCGAAACTGGTTTGAGCATCGTCAAGACCTTGAATGAAGATCCGCTAGCCGGTGTTAGGGTAACGGCCGTTTTCGATGATCGTACTCGCGAACGGTTGCCTGAATTAGCGGCAGTGCCTTTGGTAGGGCGCATTCAGGACGTGGCACCGTTTGCAAGGGCGAATTTCATTTCGACCATTTATGTTTGTTTACCCATGGCTTCACAACCGCGAATTTTGAAACTACTTGACGAAATTCGCGATACAACTGCGTCAGTCTATTTTGTGCCTGATGTTTTTTTGTTTGATTTGATGCAGGCACGAGTCGACTCTGTGGGTGGCATACCTGTACTGGCAGTTTGTGAGTCGCCTTTCCATGGCACTGTGGGAATGATGAAGCGCTGGTCAGATATTGTGATTGCTACTTTGGCGTTGATCGCTTTGTCACCAGTCATGATCTTGGCGGCCATAGGAGTGAAGGTGACGTCAAGTGGCCCTGTTATTTTCAAACAAAAACGTTATGGACTGGACGGCAGAGAAATAGAGGTCTGGAAGTTTCGTTCAATGAAGGTTCATGATGATTCCCAGGGCGTAATTCAAGCGACGAAGAGCGATTCCCGATTAACGCCGATTG
>JAYWIG010000148.1:0-12824 GCA_043789035.1 Betaproteobacteria bacterium | reverse complement strand
CCTTGGCCTTTGATAACCGTTTCAACCAAATGCTTTACACCTTCTTTAGCTCGAGGTGCCCATGCCACTTTGTCACCAAACTTTGGTGCACCAGCAATACCCGCTGTATGGCAAGCCGTACAAGCTGAGTCAAAAAGCGCTTTGCCTTTGCCTGAACTCGCAGCACTGCTAACTGCAGCCACGGCAACGGCCGCAACCGCTGGTGCCGCTGTAACTGGGCTCGCTTGCGCAGGGGTTGCTGCTGTGGCTGCTGGTGCGGCAGCAGCAGGCGCATCTTTAGGTTCTGCAAACTTTGCGCCACCTGCATTGGCCATGTGCACGACTGCTCTTGCAATCTCAGCATCTTCATAATCGCCACCGCCTTGAGCAGCCATGGCACCCTTGCCTTTTAAAGCTGAGTTCAGCAGTGCGTCATAGCCAGTTTTAATGCGACTGGCCCAAGCGCCCGCGTCACCAAACTTTGGTGCGCCTGCTACGCCAGCATCGTGGCAAGCAGCGCATTGACCTTTGTACACTTCAGCGCCAACCTTCAGCACCTTCGGGCCGCCAGCGCCTTTAAGCTCTAAGCCCGCAACAGGCTTAATGCGAGCAGCTATCGCTTCTTTGCTCATGGCATTGCTGCCAGCGCCGTCGCGGCTGCCGGTGTTTACCCAGCTAGCCAGCATGACAATGATAAAAATCGGTACCAAAAGAGCCAGAGTCACGACAGTGATCAATTGCTTTGGAGTTTTAATAAAGGGGTCGTTTCCGTGTGAGCTCATAACTATATATACAGCGCTTGCGTTGATAATCTAAACAACCTTCTATTATAAGCGCAGCCCACGCTTTTAGTGTTTAGTCGGGGTTTTGTGCGAAAATACAAAAGTTTGCGGCTGTAGCTCAGTGGATAGAGTATTGGCCTCCGAAGCCAAGGGTCGTGGGTTCGATCCCCGCCAGCCGCACCAATTGATAATTTAGCAATGTTCTATATCGCCCTGCAAGTCTTACAAATCAAGGGTTTTTTGTTTTTCTTTGCCCATTTTTTGGGACCATTCACCCTCCGATCGTGGCGAACCCCTTGGTGACCATTGGGGTAGTAGTGATAATAATAAATGACTTGCCAATTCCAGCCAATGAAGCCTCGAATTGACACTCAATTGTTTAACGTCTTTCAAGGTGGCAATAGGTTCATAATTCAGTATTCCGCCCTTGAGTATACTTGCTTATGTCATGCACCTTAACACCCGTTTATCTGAGTCTCTTTTCGGGGTGTGGCGGCCTTGACCAAGGTTTCGAGCAAGCAGGTTTTAGAGGGACTTTGAGCGTTGATATTGATCCTATCGCTCTTGGGGTTCTGAACCGCAATTTGAAGCTAAACGTGCAGCAGTTAGACTTGGCCTGTAACGATCCGACATTGACCGAGCCCATCGATGTATTGCTTGCCGGCTCGCCGTGCCAAGGATTTTCTACTGCTGGGCTGCGGAAAGTCGACGACCCACGAAATTCACTACTGTTTGTTGCGCCTCGTATTGCCAAAAAACTGCAGCCAAAAGTGATAGTTGCGGAAAATGTGCTTGGCGCAATCGCGGGATCGCATGCTGCGTTCTGGGATGCGCTGCATCAACAATTGCGTACCTTGGGTTATCGTACAGGGGACCTGCGCGTTGACAGCTCTGATTTTGGCGTTGCTCAAAAGAGGCAACGTATCTATCTAATTGCATGGCGCACCAAAGCTACCCAAGAGCTTGCTTTGGAGCTAAAAGCTAAAAAAGTACTGTCCGACGTACTGGCAAACCTTGAAGGCGTGGCAAATCATGGGCCAATTTTCCTAAAGTCAGATTCTCAAGATTTCAAGATTGCAAGCCGCATCGGCCAAGGGCAAAAGCTTACAAACTCTCGCGGCGGAGACTTGTCAATACACACTTGGCACATCCCAGACGTTTTTGGCCGCACAAACAGCCTAGAGCGTGAAGTTTTAGATACGACGTTGAAACTGCGGAGACAAATACGGCGTAGGAATTTTGGTGATGCTGATCCGGTCAGTGCAGCGTTGCTCAAGAAACAATTTGGAGTAGAGGTTCTGCAACGACTGATAGGGAAAGGATATCTTCGTAAAGTCGGTTCCTACGTTGATCTTACACACACTTTTAACGGCAAATATCGACGTCAGCGTTTGGATTCGCCAGCGCGTACTGTGGACACCCGTTTTGGTGATCACCGATTGTTTCTCCACCCTACTAAAAACCGCGCCTTTACTGTGCGTGAAGCAGCCAGAGTCCAAGGCTTTGACGATGATTTCATTTTTAGCGGAACTGTGGCACAACAGTTTCGGATGATTGGTAACGCCGTCCCGCCACCTGTCGCCCGATCAGTTGCAGAGTTAGTGCGTCGTCTTCTGTGAGAGCCAAGCAATGCACGAGCCAATAGAACAGCTAGTACATAGTTGGTCGATAAATAACCTGACAAAAGTCAACCAGAGGATCAGTCATCTGGAGAGATGGTTATATAAAACCTATGAACCCAACAAATTTGGCCTCGAAGATTTCTGGGCGAGATTGAAGCAATGGCTAGATAACTTGCCCTCGGATGACGACAAGCAGTTGCTATTCCAACTGCTTGTGGAGATTTTGTATTTGGGCCCAGTCGAGTTTGAAGAGTTGTATCGATGTGCATACCAAGGCCCTATTGCCCGCTGGCTGATTGATACATGCCAAATAGATGTATTTGCGCCTGATGGGCACGAAAAGTTGATTGCCGCCGCTCGCGAAACTTGGTTTTGTCCAGTTACTGATAGTTTCCGAGTTAACGCTTTTTTTCACGTAAACAACCTGGCAGCTGGCGCGAATTTGCGACCTGATTGGCATTCACTTCGTGAGCTTGGAGATATCGACAAAATCAATGCGTACTGCGCCAATCCAGCCAACAAGATTAAGCGCTTAGTTTTACTTGAAGATTTTGTAGGTGGTGGGTCCCAATCATTAGCAACTGTACGTTTTGCCGCGACTCATATCCATGATTTGCAAATACTCTTCGTGCCGCTGGTTGTTTGCCCTAAGGGCGTTGAGAATGCCCGGCAACTCGAGGTTGAAATGTGCGAACGGCGGGCCGGTGCACTACGCTATGAGGCGGCGATGGAATTGCCAAACGACGCCTTCCTGACACTCAACCAAAGTCCCTATGTTGAGCCCAACGCATATATCAGTGCCCTACGCGAATTGATAAACACGAGTTATTCCAAAGTCAGTGGAGGCCGATCCCCCAACCTCAAGCCGTACGACCCATTTGGCTTCCCTCCTTCCGATCCAACAGGTGGTCTCGTGGTGATGTACAGCAACACGCCAGACAACACGCTTCCCCTCATTCACTGGCAACCGCCTGAGAATACTTGGAAACCCATTTTCCCCCGACATAGTCGGGTGTAAAGGTAAACGATGGCAAGCAATCCTTTTCACGACCTCTATCTCAGCGAAACGATTTCAGAAGACGCGTTGGTAGAGTTGTTTAGTCCAATAATCGTTGACTATTCGCACATAATGTTCGAGCCAGGGAACGTTATTATCTTAGGGGCGCAAGGTACGGGTAAGACGATGCTGCTCAATCTTTTGCGTCCTGAATCACGCTTGGCGTATGCAGCTGAGAAGCCAGATTTCCCAGTTCCTAAGAGTCTTTCTCGCTTCATCGGCGCAGGTATTAACTTGCGCAAGTGCGGAGCTCTCGAATTTGCTCAGCACTTGGAGGAAGACACCAAAGGACGCGAGGTCCAAGAGTTGCAGCTTCTTTTCGCAGACTTTATTAATTGTTTAATAGTCGTCGACATGATTGCATCTGTCCAGAAGCTAATTGATTCTGGAAATACTAAGGTTTTAAAAGAAATTGGAGTTAAATCTAGTGCTGGGAATCTAGATAAGTTCGCCAAGCACTTTGCCGCAGAGCCGTGTTGGTTTGGTGCACTAAACGGTGTTGAAGGCATTACACAACTCAACGAAAGCTTGGCCGCGCGTATTAAACACTACCGTTTGTTTGTAAACCTTAATACAACGCAAGTACCTGCTGAAATTACAAGCACGAAAACCGTCATCGGTGATCCAATTCTAAAGGCTGCACAAGCAATGCGAGATGCTGGAGTGCTAGAAGAAGATGTTAAGGTTTTCATTCGCATTGATCAATATGAGCAGTTGACAACCCTCAATGTCCTCGACAAGGCATTTGGAACCGGGTGTCAGCAACTAATCCACAAGGCTCTAGCAGCACGTGACGGGCGAGTTTCTTATCGCATCGGTACACGCAAGCACGGTTGGCCCACTCCGCCGAGGATTTTCAAAACAGATGATGTTTTGGAATTGAAACGTGACTTTGACGTAGTTGATATGGAAGAGATTTTTCGTCGACGTGAGAATTCCCGAACGTGGATTTTCCCGAAGTTTGCTCGTGATATCTTTGAGCGCCGATTAAAGCGAAGCGAGTATTGCCGAGGTGGTGTGGCAATTGACCTGACAACTGCGATGGGGCCAAATCTAAAACCATCGGATAGAGCGAAAGAGTATTTTTCCAATGAAGCGGGCATACGCGCGGTTGTCGTAAAGGCTATTGATGATTTGCCAGCCAATGTAACGGATGAGTGGAAGGAATACATATCACATACTGGACAACATGACGTGTTGCAGGCTTGGCTTTGCTGTGCATGGCTTCGTCAAAAGATAGGTTCAGACAAGAATAAGATTGGCGCCATACCCACAATCCCTGTGACTGGAACGGTCCCATGGATCAAGCAACCGTACTGGCAAAAAGAACGAAACCACCAAGCGCTAATGCAGATTGCTTCTGCAAACAGGCAAGCTTTGTTGTGGAGCGGTGAAGATGATCTTCTGACGCTTTGTGGGTCACATCTTCTGATCTTTTTGTTTTTGCTTCAGCACATATGGGACGCTTGGTTACGTGATAACCGAGGCGTAGCTGATACTGAATTCACGTTCCCGATTGATGGGAATGTACAAAGTCAAGGTGTCATGGAGGCCAGCATTGAATGGCGGAGTAAGCAAATCGAAGGGCCAAATGCACGGCAGAGGAAAAAATTTGTAGATATGCTTGGTGAGCACTTTTACTCAACCATGATCAATGACAAGTCCATGTCTTATCCCGGTAAGAATGGAATATCGATCGCTGACATTGAACTCGAAAATGAAAATGAAATTCGCATGTTTATGCGGGAAGCGGCAAGTTTTGGAGATCTTTTCGAAACATCACATACGTCAAAAAAGAAGGGCGAGAAGCGCACTAAGTATTACTTGGCGCCCATTCTGAGCCCTTACTTTCGCATACCAGCTATCCACACCAAAGAGCCAGAGTACGTCAAGGTTGCGCAGGTGAAAAATTGGCTCAACGGCAATATTCACACCATTGCCGTAACCCCACCCTCGCAGCAAGCTGGTTTGTGGTCGGAGTCGGACAGTGATTAATGGTGTACTTCGCCCATGGGGCAAGCCAAAATGGCTTTTTCAATCGGCCACCTTGCGAGATGAACGGTGGTTGTTGATTGGCGCAGTAGGTACGCAAGATCGCTGTCTCTCTGTGTTGAGGCATAAAGTCCAATCATTCAATCTAGGGCATGCGGCTTTTTTAGAAATTTCGGAGAAAAAATCGAAGTTCCAAACTAAAAGTGAAGAACGCCGCGAAGCGAATAGGTTGCTTTGGCATGAACAGACTGAAGGAAATTCACGCGAGCTCTTGAACTATGAACTTCTTGACCCGATTCGGCGCCTGCAAAGGCAAGTTGCTCAATGGACCTCCGGGGCGTTCAAGAAGAGCATCATCTTGGACGTTTCATGCATGCCGGAAAGGTTTTTCTTTCCCATGCTTCGATGGCTTATTGCTTCCAACGAAGTTGAGAACCTAATCGTTACGTGCATGTCTCCCGAGCGGTATACAGAGGAAGACTTGGCATACGATCCTGACGACTGGGCGCATATCCATACATTTGGCCCGTCTTCTAATGACATTGATAAGCCCGTTAAGAGAGTAGTCGTTGGGGCGGGCTTTCTTCCCTTCAGCCTACCGGAATGGTTAAAGAAAGACTACAACGAAAGCGGCATCCAGGTGTCTATGCTGTTTCCATTTCCAGCGCCACCTGCCAACATTAAGCGCTCTTGGGAATTTGTTCGACAAATCGAAGTGGGATTGCCACTGAGAGACGAAAGGCAGCTTGTCCGAGTTAGTGCAAATGATCTGTCTGGTTGTTTCGACCGGATTGGTAGCATTACAAGGAATGGTTCGATCGGGACTGTCTTTGCTCCATTTGGACCTAAGGCGCACTCGATGGCAATGTGTTTACAGGCAATAAAGATGGATGCACAAGTCCTCTACACGCAGCCCACGTACTGCCATCCTGAGTATACGACTGGAATTAGGATGGAAGATGGTGTGCCTGCCGGTTTTGCTTATGCAGTTCGAGTAAAAGGCCAGCTGCTTTATTGATTCTCGGGAAATAGAGTAAGGCCACACTATCAACGATCTGGCTGCAGAGGCCAAGGGACGGTTTGGAGGCGAACGATCCCAAATTTCTATTACCGGTTCGGCTCCGACCGTGAAATTGACATGTTCGTCAAGAATGGACTCGGAGGCAGATCATTTGCTCCTAGGGGCATGAGTAAAAAACTGCTTTGTATTGCTTCGCAAAACAAGCCGGTATTTCCCCCATGCCCCCGGCCCCTTAGCATCCCCAACAGAAGCGCCCCGCAGTGGAAAGGCGCAGTAAAGCCGAAATATTGATCCAAACAACTATCATTGATGAGATCGACCTTTGACGTCACACTTAAGTTGTTGAAGAAGCCGACATCTAGTTTGAGTCAAATCAATGAGACTTTAAAAGTTGACGGTACTTTCTAAGAATCTAAACTTGAAATTATTTGTCTGCAAGGATTTCAGGGTATTTTGTGATCCCAGCCAGCGAATTTGATTCCTGTAGCTTTCAACTAGCATAAGACTCAAGCGCGACAAACTGGATTAATTCATGAACTTACAAGATTGGGTGGGCCGGCAAGAAACGGTTAGCGATGTAATTACTGCTACGCCGATAGCCGCCCTTGCTGCAACGTTGGATCGGCCTTCGGCTTCCGTCGGGCAACGCCCTAATAAAGGTGCCGTAGTACCTTTGCTGTGGCATTGGCTTTATTTCCTACCGCTTTACCCACAATCTGAAATTGGTGCTGATGGGCATGCCAAAAGTGGCGGATTTTTACCACCGGTTTTGCTTCCTAGGCGAATGTGGGCGGGTAGTGACTTTGTTTTTCATGAGCCGTTACTGGTTAGCGATAAGTTATCTAGAACGTCAACAATTGTTGATGTGAAAGAAAAATCGGGCCGTACTGGAAGCTTGATTTTCGTCAAGGTGCGTCACGAGCTACGCAGAAATGGTTCGAATGAGGTTGCACTCACCGAGCACCACAATATTGTGTATCGAGCGGCAGCGTCGCCTAGCGATGTTGTGCCAACGCCGATTGCAGCACCAACGCAATTCGATTGGCAAAGCAAAGTCGTACCGAACGATGTGCTCTTGTTTCGGTACTCCGCTTTAACCTTTAATGGCCATCGCATTCATTACGACAGACAGTATGTGACCGAAGTCGAAGGTTATCCTGGCCTTGTCGTGCATGGCCCTTTGATCGCCACAATGTTGATGGATTTGTTGCAAAGGCAGCTTTCCCAAGCGGTAGTACAGAAGTTTGAATTTAAGGCCGTAAGGCCGACATTCGATATCAACCCATTTTCGGTGCAGGGTAAAGTCGCGGCAGACGGATTAAGCGTTCATTTATGGGCCTGCGACCATGAAGGCTGGTTGACGATGGACGCCACGGCAACGCTGGCCGCACCCGTTTGAGCGTAGCGCATTCATTACATATCGGAGTAGATTTTGGCCGCGAGTATTGTTGATTCAAAAATTTTTGGTGATATGTTTAGTGATGCAGCGATGCGTCAAGTATGGTCGGACGAAAACCGAACTGCGAAGTATTTAGATATCGAACGCGCGCTAGCCAAAGTGCAGGGTGAGCTAGGCATTATTCCCAAAGAGGCCGCTGAAGAGATCGTTAAAAACTGCGAGCTCGGCACGATTGACTGGGCGAAATTAAAAGCGAAGACGGAGCAAATCGGCTACCCAATTATTGCTGTCGTGAACCACATCAATTCCCACTGCCGCGATGGCTTGGGTGAGTATTGCCATTGGGGTGCAACGACTCAAGACATCACCGATACAGCGGCCGTACTGCAAATTCGTGAAGGCTTGGCTATTGTTGAGCAAGACTTAAAAGAGATTTCGCAATCCCTAGTGAAACTCGCAAAGACGCATCGTGACACACCAATCATTGGCCGCAGTAATTTGCAGCAGGCCACACCGATTACCTTCGGCTACAAAATGGCCAGCATCTTGGCGGGCATTGAGCGCCATCGAGAGCGATTAGAACAGCTCAAGCCGCGTGTTTTAGTTGGCGAGTTTGGCGGCGCTTCGGGAACCTTGTCTTCGTTAGAAACTGGTGCGATGGAAACGCAAGCCGGTTTAATGAAAGAGCTTGGTTTAGGCCAGCCATTGATTTCATGGCACACGGTGCGCGATAACTTTGCCGAAGTGGGTGCCTTCTTGGGCATCGTCGGTGGTTCGCTCGGCAAGATTGCGATGGACGTCAAGCTACTCATGCAAACCGAAGTGGCCGAAGTGTTCGAACCGTTCGCGCCGGGCCGGGGCTCGTCATCGACCATGCCGCAAAAGCGCAACCCAATTTCTTGCCTCTATATTCACGCTAATATTTCCGTGGTGCGCCAGTTGGCTGCATCTTTGATGGATGCAATGGTGGCCGACCATGAGCGTTCAACAGGCCCGTGGGAAATCGAATGGGTGGCGATGACGGATATTTTCTGTTTAATGTCCGGTGCGCTAAAGCAAACCAAATTCATATTGGCTGGCCTTGAAGTGGACGCAGAGCAAATGCTTCGCAACATCGATATGACCAATGGCTTGGTAATGTCGGAAGCAGTAATGATGGGCTTAGGCCCTTATATTGGCCGCGAGTACGCCCATGATTTGGTGTACGACATTTGCCGCGAAGCGATTAAGCAAAAACGGCATCTGCTCGATTTGCTTGCCGAACACCCCGAGATTAATAAGCACGTCACCCGCGAACAGCTTGCTGGCTTTTGTAACCCAATGAATAACTTGGGCCAAGCTGGCGTGATGGTTGATCGCGTGTTGAATTCGATTAAGAAATAGTCGGCGCTACGCCAAAGCATAACAATATCTAGGTATCAAAAATCATCGTTGTGACGGATTTGTCGAGGTGTCGATTGCAGGGTGCTTTTCAGCAACGCTTGCGCACGGTGAATACGAATACCTTGGAGCAAATCAGGTTGCGAGCGACCCGTTGCGGCGCGAATATGGCGGGCCAGCGTACGCTCCGATACGCACAGTTCTTGCGCCAATTCCAGCATTGAACGCAGACCGTTATGTGCCAACGATCCTGAATCACCTCGGCTTAGATCCGTAACCGCCGCCCCTAGCGCCTGCGCGCGGACAAATGGCGTTCTAGGGCACCGAGAGGGTAAGTCCCAAACCATCAACCACAGATTTCAGCCCAAATAGTGTTGCTGCGAATGCGGCTGCTCGAACTGCGAAGCAGTCCTGCGATCAACTCAGATGCTCATTTCGTGAGATAAAACGATGGCAGCGGAAGCAAAAAGGGCATTTAAAATACCTATCCCCAGCAATGGCGGCGGTGAGTAAGATTGCAGTGTTAATCTTTTGGCAACCGTAACACCACTCGCAACGCATTTTCAACTGCGTTGATGTCGTGCCCTGCAAGGCTTCCAATTTTGCGTTGCAAGCGGGTTTTATCTACGGCGCGAATGTGCTCAATACGCGCTTTACTTGATTCGCCAGCGGATGGCGTAGCCACCAGCAGGGGGGGCACTGCGGGGGAAGCCGTGGTTGTCAGCGGGATAACGACAACGGTATTCCGGTGCTGATTGATTTCCACTGCTGACAGAACCACACATGGACGGGTTTTTGATATTTCAGACCCTCGCGTGGGGTCAAGTTCTACCCAATAAACCTCGCCACGTTCGATTCGATTGTCAGTATTGCGATTACCCATATTTCGATTGTTCTTACGTCCTAGCGTTTGGCTTGAGCGGCTGCAAACTCGCGTTCAAAAGTTTCTGCGTCGAAGTTGGCATCTTCATCTGCGCTTCCAGTAGTCAAAATTGCGCTTTCCCATTGCGTTGATTCGCTTAACGTCTTGAAATCCGTAGACTCCAGCTCCGTCAATGTTTTTGCTGCAAGTGCCAAGGTTTGACTTTCACGGTCAAGCTCGGCTCTTAATAAGTCTAAAAGAAAACGGCTGCGCTGGCGCTGGGGCACAATTTGCGCAAAGCGTTGTGACAAATCCTCAGGCAATCGCAAAAGCAACTGCTGCGGTTTGGCGACTGGATTGAATGTCGCTGTCATTGTGTTTTTACCATGCTGATTTTTGGTTAACAACGTATCATTATACATTGTATCAATGTTGAGTGGCAGCAGCTTACATGAGTTGTACTTTTTCCGCTGCGCTAACCAATCACTCGGTCTTACTGGCGAGATCACAAGATCGTTCTCACGCCGCTGGAATTGGTCGCGCAAATCGCAGTCCCGAATGCGCCGCAAGCGGCAAGTGACTCTAAGCCATTGAGCACAACTGCAACCGACTGCCAAGAGCCGCCGCCACAAGGCCGCCCGATGCGCCTGGATGGTAAGTCCCCAAACCATAAACCAAAGAGTTCAGCCAAATAGTGTTGCTGCGAATGCGGCTGCTCGAACTGCCCCAACAGGCCCATGGGAAATCGAATGGGTGGTGATGACGGATATTTTCTGTTTAATGTCCGATGCGTTGAAGCAGACAAAATTTATTTTGGCGGGCCTTGAAGTCGATGCGGCACAAATGCTTCGCGCCATTGATATGACCAATGGCCTAGTGATGTCAGAAGCAGTGATGATGGGCTCAGGCACCTCCATTGGTCACGAGTACGCGCATGATTTGGTGTACGACATTTGCCGCGAAGCATCAAACAAAAAAGGCATTTGCTTGAATTGCTGGCAGAACATCCAGAAATTCAAAAGCATGTAAGCCGCGAACAATTGGCAGGCTTTTGTAACCCAATGAATAACTTGGGGCAGGCAGGGGTGATTGTAGATCGGGTGTTGAATTCGATCAAAGACTAAAAGCGCGAGCCAGGTTGTTTTAGAAACTCAAGCTCGGCCTGGCTTGAGGCTCGCCCAAGAATTTGGTTGCGATGCGGGAATCGTCCGAATTGTTCAATGATGGTTTTGTGCCGTTCAGAGAACTTTAAATTATCGGTTAGCTCAGAGCCTGCCGCCGTGAACAATTCAATCGCTTTCACTTGATCTTCAAGGGCTTCGCTATGAATGAACGGCATGTATAGAAACGCTTTGTGGTTGCTCGGCTTTTCAGAATCAAAGCCCGAATTGATGGCATGTTTAGATGCCGCTAATGCCAATTCATCGGTTTGAAATGACTCGGGCTTTTCGCGAAACATATTTCTAGGGAACTGATCTAGAACGATGATTCTCGCTAAACAGCTCTGCGCTGAATTTAGCCATTGAAGATGTTGGCCGTCGCGAGTTTGCTCATACACCGGTAAGAAGCGATCACGAATTAATTGATCGAACTCCGTACTTTTCACCCACCATTGCTTGGGCGAAATCTCGTTGAACCAAAAGTTAACGATTGAATGGGTAAGTTCGTTCTCAGGCGCTGGCGATGAGCTGTGCTTAGTTTGCATTTCATAGCGATCATAAGTCAACTCGTATGGTTTTCCCAATGGCTGAGATCTATTTCGTAAGGGTATTCGTGGGTGATCATTTTTGCGGTGTTTACGCGTCATCATTACCTCGTTACAAGAAGGCGCTATGAATACAACGCAACCAAAAATCGCACAAACCAAAATCGATATCTATAACCATGTGATGCCACCGGCCTATCTGGAGCTCGTCAAACAGCACAGTAAGGATTTAGGCATCGTTAAACGCATGACTAGTCTTCGTTTGTTGTGGGACATGGAGGCGAGGGTAGAAATGTTGAATACATTTCCAGAAGTACAGCAAGTGATTTCACTCGCTGTGCCGTCGCCAGAAATGTTGGGCAATGCAGAGCAATCCCCTGCGTTCGCTCGCGTAGCTAATGAAGGTATGGCCGAGATTTGCCGTAAGTGGCCTGATAAGTTCCCAGCCTTCGTTGCATCGCTTCCAATGAATAACCCTGCTGCCGCTTTGATCGAGATGGATTACGCCATCGAAAAACTCGGCGCAAGAGGTGTTCAAACTCTAACCAGCGTGAACGGTAGAGCGCTGGACGAGCCAGAGATTTTTCAAATCTTTGAGCGCATTACTAAAGTGCACAAAATGCCGGTGTGGATGCACCCGGCACGCCTAGCGACACGCGCCGATTATGTAGGTGAAGAAAAATCGCAATATGAAATATGGCAAGTACTAGGCTGGCCAATGGAGACAAGCGTGGCGATGGCTCGCTTGGTTTTTTCGGGCTTGCTTGAGAAGCTACCCAACCTTCGATTAATTACCCACCACTGTGGTGGCATGATTCCGTACTTCTCGGGCCGTGCTGAAACCTTATGGGCACAAATGGGTAGCCGCAGTACAGACCCTTCGGAAGCCGAAGTGTTGAAGCGCTTATCAAAACCGCCGATTGAGTATTTCAAAATGTTTTATGGCGATACGGTGCTTGGCGGTTCAGCCTCGGCACTGCGATGTGGCTTAGATTTCTTCGGCCCAGATAAAGTGGTGTTTGCAA
>JAYWIG010000147.1:0-3552 GCA_043789035.1 Betaproteobacteria bacterium | reverse complement strand
TAATGCGCCAGTAGTTACTATCAACCTCACCCTTGCGCTTACCATACATGATGAGGCCGCCATCATGCTGTTCGATTTCGAATTTCACATTGCCATCGGCTTTGATGTAATCAATCGCTTTGGTACCCCTATGCATCGGGTCGATATCGACTTCATAGCGATGAACGAACGACACGTGCGCGGTATCAATCCCGCCTTCCATCGCCTGCAAGTAATTGCACTGCTGCAAGCGCTTAGTAATAAATCGATTCGCCTCGGGCACCAAGCACCATTCAACTTCGGGTGGCTCTGGCTGCTTGTCTGCTGGGCCCATGTAGGCCCAAACCAAGCCTCCACGCTCGATACATGGGTATCCTGCGATACCCATTTTCGGGCACATATGCGGCGCTGAAGGCACTTCTAAACATTTGCCAGTGATATCGAATTTCAAGCCATGATAAGAGCAGCGAATACCGCCTTCTTCATTACGTCCTAAGAACAAGGACACGCCGCGATGCGAGCAGAATTCGGAAATCAAACCGGGGCGGCCTTCAGTGTCCCGAAATGCCAATAGTTTTTCACCCAATATTTGCACGCGTACTTGCGGGCCATCGGCTTCAGCAATTTCGCTAGAAGACATGACTGGCACCCAGTAGCGGCGCATGAGGTTGCCCATCGGCGTATTCGGCCCAGTGCGAATTAAAAGTTCGGAAGTTGCTTTGTCCATAGCGGGTATTTCAAAAATAAGTTGCAGAATGGTATTTACTTGTCCGAAAGATTGCTATTTTTGTCCACCAGATGGACAATAATTTTATGGACTCTACTAATCAAACATCCTCAAAAGACAGCGTTCGCGCCGTTGATAGAGCGCTCGCAATTCTGAATGCTTTCAACGAAAAAGATAGGGAGCTTACAGCGGCTGAACTTCTCCATCGGGTATCGCTTTCAAGACCCACTTTATATCGATTACTACATTCGCTCGAAAATAGCGGCCACATTGCCAGCTATTCACCGCCCGACGGCGAAGCCCAACGCTTTCGATTAGGCCCGTCAATTGCAGGTATCGCCCGAGCATGGACAACAACGCAAGACATCACAGTGATTGCACAGCCATTGATGCACCGGCTGTGGCAACAAACCCAAGAAACTGTTTCGCTTTTTATTCGCCAGCAGCAGCACCGCTTATGCGTTGCTGAAATACAAAGCCCGCAGGCGCTCAGCTTTAAACGTGGTGTTGGCTTCAGAGAAAATCTCTCTCTTGGTGCAAGCGGGCAAGTAATTCTCGCTTTCGACGATACGGTTATGGACACCCCTGCTTTGAAGGCTATTCGAAAGCGCGGTTATGCCGTTAGCAACAGCGCTCTCATTGAGGGAGCTACTGCAATTGCCGCACCTGTGTTCGATAAAAATCGCGTTGTATATGGTTCGATCGCCGTGTTTGGCCCAACATTGCGTTTAACGTCGGCACAAGTGAATTCAATTGCCACTCTAACAGTACGGTGCGCTGAAAATCTATCATCTGCAATCTAATTTGCCGTAACATCACGCACCATGGGATTACATCATTCGCACGATCATCATGATCATGGCCATAGCCACGCTGTTGAAGCATTGACTCCCCGTTACAAGCGTATTTTGTGGATTGCGCTCATCGTTAACTTTGCGATGTTTTTCGTCGAAATTACCTCGGGATTAGTAGCCTCATCAGTATCACTATTGGCCGACGCAGCCGACTTTCTCGGAGATGGCGTGAACTATGGCCTTTCTCTGGCCGCTCTCGGCATGGCGTCGGCAGTTGGTTCTAAGATTGCGCTTGCCAAAGGTATTGTGATGGGGTTATTTGGTATGTTCGTTTTGGGTAAAACAGCATTACAGTGGGCTTCCGGCGTGACCCCCGAAGCTACAACCATGGGTGCCATCGGTGTTCTAGCTCTATGCGCAAACTTATTTGTGGCAGCGCTTCTTTACAAATATCGAACCGGCAACGCAAACATGCGTTCAGTATGGCTTTGTACTAGAAACGATGCGATTAGCAACTTATTAGTGATTGCAGCCGCCATTGGCGTGTGGGGCACCGCCAAGGGTTGGCCAGATTTGGCCGTTGCAGCATTCATGGGTAGCTTGTCGCTTTGGTCGTCACAAGAAGTAATTCGGCATGCCCTTGCGGAACTGAAACCATAAAAGCATAACCACAGGGCTTAGCGAATGATTATCCCTAGGTATAATCGCGCGTTACCTTGGAGGTTTTGCGTGTTTAAGTCAGTTTTTACAGTGTTTTTTAAAACATTAGTGACGCTAAGTTCACTATTAATCATTTCTCAATCTGCCTACGCTCAAGCAGCGGGCGGCTCAATGGAACAGCAAATCATGGGTTTTTTGCCGATTATTTTGATGTTCGTCGTACTTTATTTTCTGATGATTCGCCCCCAGATGAAGCGAGCTAAAGAAGTTAAAGGCATGTTGGAGCAGTTGAAAAAAGGCGATGAAGTGGTTACCGCAGGTGGCATTGTTGGCAAGATCACCAAAGTGGGCGAAAGCTACATAACCTTGCAAGTAAGCAAGGGCGATGGCGGTGACGATGCAGGCGTTGAAATGAATTTCCAAAAATCGGCTGTACAAACTTTGCTGCCTAACGGAACCATTAAAGCAATTTGATTCACTTCAAATTGCCTCACAAACGGTTGGCAATCCACAAGATGCCAACCGTTTTTACCATGTAGAGTTGTAGAAAATGAATCGATATCCCGTCTGGAAGTACCTTTTAATCGTGCTAGCTTTGGCTTTTGGCGTAACTTTTGCGCTACCAAACCTGTTTGGCGACTCGCCGGCGATTCAAGTCTCAAGTGCGAAAAGTACGGCAAAGGTAGATACCGCACTTTTAAATCGTGTTGAGGGCATCTTAAAAGCTGCCAATATCACACCAACCAGTATGGTCTTCGATCACAATTCGATCAAAATTCGCCTCAAAGATACCGAGACCCAACTTAAAGTACAAGACGCGATCACTAAGGAGATTGCCCCCAACCCTGATGAGGCACGTTACGTCGTCGCTCAAAACTTGCTTTCCAGTTCTCCTTCATGGCTTACTTCACTAGGCGCTGTGCCAATGTACCTTGGCCTAGATTTGCGCGGAGGCCTGCATTTCTTAATGCAAGTCGACATGAAGCAAGCCCTTGTTAAAAGGTACGACGCAATAGCCGGTGATATTCGCATGTTGCTGCGCGAAAAAAATATTCGTCACGCAGGTATTAATCGCGGCACCAACACTATCGAAGTGAAATTTCGGGACGAAGCAACCCGTAAACAAGCCAAAGACGCGTTAGTTGATACCTTGGCGGAAATGACTTTGGTAGACGGTACGGACGGCACTGATTTGAAGTTCACTGCAACATTCAAACCTGAAGCGATTACCAAGATTCAAGAAAACGCGTTGAAGCAAAATATCTCAACCTTGAACAATCGCGTCAATGAAACTGGTGTTTCTGAACCTGTTATTCAACAGCAAGGTCTTGACCGAATCGTTATTCAATTACCTGGCGTACAAGATGTAGCAACCACTAAGAAACTGATTGG
>JAYWIG010000146.1:0-12863 GCA_043789035.1 Betaproteobacteria bacterium | reverse complement strand
AGGGCACGCCTGCTGCGATTGTGGAGAAGTTGAATGCAGAGATTAACAAAATTACTTCGCGCCCTGATGTAAAGGCGGCTTGGGGTAAAAGTGGTGCGGTACCGATGAATATGTCGACCGCGGAATTTCAAAAGTACTTGACTGACGATATTGCTAAGTGGGATCGGATTGTGAAGATTTCTGGAGCAAAACCAGATCAATAAGCCGACCAATAAGCCGATCAGCACCTAGATTGATAGCGTAGGCCATCATGGAAAGTTTCGAGTTTCAAGTCAACGGCCAAGCGCGAACCCACGAAGGGCTCGCCGCCGATAAGCTACTAACAGTACTACATGAGCAGGGCCTCACGGCAACCAAGCTTGGTTGTAGTGCCACGCATTGCGGTGCTTGTGCGGTGTGGGTGGATGGCCAAGTAGTGCATGCTTGCGATATTCCGATTTGGTCGGTTCAGGCGAGTGCAAATAAATCGGTATCGGACGTTGTTACTCTAGAAGGCCTTGCCGATGCAGAGCCGACAATTGCTTCTGTATTGATGGCAGCGTTTGAAGAGGTTCAGGCTGCCCAGTGTGGCTATTGCCTATCAGGTATTTTGATGCAAGCCAGTGCACTGTTAAAGAAGGCTGCGCGTGATTATGAGGTGATAAATGAGTCGGCAATTGTGCAAGCACTTGATAGCCATTTATGCCGTTGCGGCAGTCACCAACGAATTGTTAAGGCAATCTTGTTGGCCGCGAGTCGACTATGAATTTAGCGTATCGTTTAAACACTGGCGCTCAACCCGCAGGGCAAGCATTACCAGGTAGCTTGCAGGTGAATCGCAAGTTAAGCCAGTGGCTCGCCTTTGAGATTGACGAAAAAGGGCAAAACAAGGTGCTAATCAAGCCCGGTAAAGTCGAAATTGGGCAAGGCATTCATACGGCCCTCGTGCAAATCGCAGCCCACGAATTGTTTGTCGACCCCGACCAGATTCGTGTTCAAGCAGTGGCTACGGGAACAAGCCCTGATGAGGCTGTCACCTCGGGCAGTTTATCTATTCAAGAATGCGGCACGGCGATCCGCCACGCTTGCGCTCAATCGCATCGCTTATTGCTTACCGCCATCGCCGCCAGAGAAAATAGAGACGCCCCTTTGACAGTTCAACGAGGCGTTGTTTTCGAGCGAGGCAGCTCTCCGATCTGCACCTATTGGGATTTGGGCATCGAGCAAATTCGTAACCTTTTAGACATTGAAGCAGCTAGTTCGAGTGAGTTAAATCCTGAGCTCGCGCGCTGGGTTTCGCATTCGCTACCTAGGCTAGATCTGCCAGCAAAGTTGCGTGGTGTGCCTTCTTTCATACATGATTTGCGTCCGCCGGAGATGCGGTTTGCCATCTCGCTACGAAGCCCTTTTCAAACTGAAGTATTGAAAAAACTCGTGATCGATGAAAATGTAAGTCTTGTTGAAGATGGCCAGTTCATAGCCGCTGTTTCGGCTAGGCTTTCGACATTGCTGCGGGTGCAAGCGAAGTATGAAGCGATTGAGCAACAATTGCGTGAAGCTTCAATACCACTCTCATCGGATACACAGCTGTGGTTGATGAGCGCTGCAGTCACCAAATCTGTCGTTGCCCAAAAGGGCGATCCTGATGAAGCTTCGAGCGCCGGCAATTCGTTTACTGGAACTTTCTTTAAACCTTGGCTAGCTCATGCCTCGATTGGCTTGGGTTGCGCCATTGCTACCTATTTGCCGGGTGAAGAAATTCATGTGTTAACTCACAGCCAGGGAATCTATAACCTTAGGCAAGATTTGTTCATCGCATTTGGCGAAAAACTTTCTTTAAACTTGGAACAGTTCCTAGTTGAGCATGTGATGGGTGCTGGTTGCTACGGCCACAATGGTGCTGATGATGTGGCGTTCGATGCAGTTCGTGTGGCCGTCGCATTACCCGGTACACCTGTGCGTATGCAATGGAGTCGAGCGCAAGAGTTTAGCTGCGCACCTTTTTCTCCGGCCATGCTGGTACGCGTTACCGCTAGCTTAGACAAAAGTGCCGCGCCCAAGATTGCACATTGGAAGCAAGAAATTTGGAGTAACGGCCACAGCTCCCGGCCCGGTCGGGCTGCAACTCCAACCTTATTAGGAGCTTCCGAGGTAAGCGGCGGTACTGCGCCAAGGGTTTCGATTAATCCGCCCCTAGCTGCTGGCGGTGGGGCTGATAGGAATTCAATTCCGGCTTATGCGATTGCGAACTTGTTGGTTGAGAACAATCTGCATTCGACCATGCCTATTCGAAGCTCCGCTTTTCGAGCCTTGGGTGCGATTGCGAATGTATTTGCTATCGAAAGCATGATGGATGAACTGGCCGCGAGTATCGCAGAAGACCCTCTAGCCTTCCGATTGCGCCACTTGAAAGATGATCACAGAGCAATAGCAGTAGTTGAGCGCACTGCGGCGATAAGTGGGTGGGCTGCCAATAACCCCAGCCTAGGTATTGCCTATGCACGCTATAAAAACACCGGTGCATGGTGTTGCGTTGTTGCGCAGGTTGAACTGACTGAAAAAGTCAATGTTCGAAAGCTTTGGATAGTGGCCGATGTGGGTTTTGCGATTAACCCTGATGGGGTGCTAAACCAGCTTGAAGGCGGTGCAATTCAGGCAACCAGTATTGCGATTAAAGAAGACGCCATGTTTGCGAGCAACACAGGAGTTGCTCCGAATTGGGAGAACTATCCGATTTTGAAGTTTAGTGAAGTGCCCCGTGTTGAGGTTGAGTTAATCAAAAACCAAGAGCCAAGTTTAGGTGCTGGCGAAGCAGCAACTGCGCCTGTTATTGCCGCAATACATAACGCCGTTGCACGCAGTTTAGGTGCACCTATTCGGCGTTTGCCATTGACCCCTCAGACTATTGCAGCGGCAATTTAGTTGGTTAGCAAGATGTTGATGTTGGCTACTTGGCGAGCATCCACCAAAGACGTAGCAATAATCGAAATAACGCGATCTCGCAGCAAAAAACCTTGGGCCGTAGCAACTGCGCTGAACCTACCTGACGAGATTGACGTCGGTACAAGGTTCACGCCGTTGAACACAACCCCGGTGCCTAAGGGCGGATTCACTACCGCGCCGTCAATAGTGACAGTCCAAGCTACCGGGCCGCTAGCAAGTACCTCAAAACTGCTACCGGCTCTCATGGGGACATCTTGCTGGTAGCCGGGTTGTACATTGACTTCCGGAATAAATACCCCGTTAATGCGCATATCGAGAGAGAAGGCGACGTTCGCGAATAGCGAAGGTACAACCTGAGTGGTTTCGACGTAGCCACTGCCGCAACCTGCTAAGGAAACTACCGCTACCAAGCTTAAAGCCCCTGCCCAACGTTTGATCGCTTTCATATTCGTAAACTCCTAAAAGACTCTATCAAAACGGCAACCCCCTAGCGGCAGATGACATTAATCCAACCCGTTTCAGACTTTTACTTTTTGTAACCCTCAGGCATTGTTGTTTGGTAGATAACCCAAACACCTGAGACAATCATAAGTACAACACCAACAATCAAGTGAGACATAACTATGGTGAACATTCTTAGTGCCGGTGCCTGCAAAGGCTTGTTTCAAGCGCTCTTTGCCAAGCGCTTTGAGTCGGGCAAGTTGCAAGGCGCGTTTGGCGCAGTCGGTGCCATGCAGGAAAAACTGCTGGCAGGAGAGGCCTGTGAGCTTATCGCGCTGACCCGCCCAATGCTAGAGAAACTTGCTATCGAAGGCTGGGTTATTAAAGAAACAATAACCGATATCGGGCTAGTGGGCACAGGCATTGCGATACCAACGAAGCTGCGCTCGGTGCCCGATGTTAGCCATGCGGAGGTGCTGCGTGCTAACTTGTTAGCTGCAACTTCGATCCACTTTCCCGATCCACAACGTGCTACAGCGGGCATCCATTTTCAAAATGTGTTGTCTGAACTGGGCATTCTCGAGGAGGTGCGAGCGCGTTGCTTTTATTACCCTAACGGTGCTTTTGCGATGGCCGAGTTGGCTAAGAATAAAGCGGCCCATGGTGACTTACAAATCGGTTGCACTCAGGTGAGTGAAATCACGTATACCAAGGGTGTATCGGTGGTAGCAGAATTGCCCGAACCTTTTCAGTTACGTACTACCTATGCGGTGGCTCTCACGCCATCGGGCATCGAATCAAAACGAGCGCTTAAAATGCACGAAAAACTCACTAGCGATAAACATTCAAAGCTTAGACAGCAAGGCGGCTTCCTCTTATGACACGTATAAAAATTTCCTCATTACTTTTAGGCGCAGCGCTTAGTTGCGTAGCTTTCACAACAGCAACAGCTCAAGAAGCCAATTGGCCAACCAAACCGGTGCGTCTTATCGCCGTGTTTCCTCCCGGTGGTTCCGTCGACCAAGTAGCCCGCGCCTTGGCTGCGCAGCTTTCAACCCAGTTGAATCAACAATTTATTGTTGAAAACAAAGGTGGCGGTAACGGTACGATTGGCACCGCCGCGGTGGCGCAAGCCCAGGGTGATGGTTACACCTTTGGTGTGGTGTTCGATACCCATGCGGTGAACCCATCGCTCATTCCGAGCATGCCTTTTAATACTGTGAAAGACTTAGCCTCGGTCATGCTGGTTGGAACAGCACCGATGGCTTTAGTAACGCATCCAAGTCAGCCTTATCGGTCATTTAAGGATGTGGTCGCAGCATCAAAAGCCAAGCCAGGTTCGGTAGCCTACGGCACGATTGGCAGCGGTAGTTTGGCCCACCTTGCAATGACGCAGTTAGGCAACTCGCTGGGTGTAGAGTTCACCCATGTGCCTTATCGCGGTGGCGGCCCATTGATGGTCGATGCGGTTGGAGGGCAAGTGCCGGTGGCCATTGGCACGGTGTTTTTAGTGAATCCTCATGTGAAATCAGGAAAGCTCATTCCCCTGGGTTTGACGTCGAATAAGCCCGATCCTCAGATGCCAGGCGTTACACCGTTTTCGCAGCAGGGCGTTGCTGGGTTGCCTAGCTTTGAGGCCTTAGCTTGGTGGGGCGTGATTGCCCCTAGTAGTACGCCGCCAGCCATGGTCAAGCGGATGAATGATGAGTTGGTGAAGGCTTTGAAGGTTCCTGCCTTGGCAGACAAGCTAAGCGCACAAGGGATCGATTTGATGAGCAGCTCACCTGCTCAAATGGATGCGTTTATGAAAACTGAAATTGAGCGCTGGGCCAAAGTTGTGAAAGACAACAAGATCAAGGCTGGTGATTAATGATGGGTGCTAATTTTGGTAACTAAGAAATTCCGTTAATTCGCGAGTCATTGTTGATAAGGCATCCGGGGCGAAGTCATGCCCCATGCCCTTCACTGCCACGAACTTAGCTCCAGGAATTGAAGCAGCCGTGTCGCGCCCAGCAGCAATCGGGACTAGCGGATCGTTCTCGCCATGAATCACTAAGGTAGGGGCCTTTATTTGCGATAGGCGCGCAACCCTACTGCCGTCAGCGGCCACTGCCATGAGTTGGCGCGCTGTACCTTCCGGGTGATAGGCACGCTTCAAACCCCGCATCACTCGCTCGCGAATGACCGCATGCGACTCTGGATTATTTGGGCTACCAATAATACGAAATGTTTTGACCGAATTGTCCGCGACGCTTTCCAAATCTTTTGGGTTGGACGGGCGTGAAAGTAATGCCGCTCTGGAGGCCATGCTTGGTCCTGGCAAACTTAAGCGGCCGCTGGTACTCATAATCGAGGTAAGCGAGGCAACTTTCTCGGGCGCAGTGTAAGCAACAATTTGCGCAATCATGCCGCCCATTGAAGCACCAACGACATGGACTTTCTTTAGGTTCAAGGCATCGAATAAACCGATGGTGTCTTTGGCCATGTCGGTGAGCGTGTAAAACGATTTCACTTTCAGGCCGAGTGCCACTTTCAAACCATTCCATGGCAGGTTTGGCACACCGACGCTGTCGAAGTAAGTCGATAAGCCGATATCGCGATTATCAAAGCGTAGTACACGGTAACCTTTGGCAACTAATGCATCGACGAGTGGAATTGGCCACGCAATCATTTGCATACCCAAGCCCATGATGAGTACTACGCAAGGGCGGGGTTTGCCATGTGCATCTGGCGTATCGCCAAAGAACTCGTATTCAATCTCTATACCGTTGGAGTGTGCTTTCATCCGACCATTATGCGGGAGACTTATTCTATTTTTTAGAGGTCATACTCGATTGATAAAAGTGACGCGCCGTACCGGAGAGATCAAATTGCTTCCATGCACTGGGTGCTTGCCCTAGCCGATCTGCAATCACATACCAAGCCAGTGCATTAAAGCCAATGCCTAAGTGCGATGCGATGAGTTCAATATTCTCAAAAGGTGCTTTTGCATGTTTTGCGTCTTGAATACTTGCTTGCCAAGCTACTATTCCGTCGGTTTTTGAGTACACCGAGCTTGTAGGCACCGGCGGTGATTCTTTGAGGCCGCTTTGTAAAGTTTCGTCAACACTGTGTTTGCCATTGGCTAATTGATAAAACCACCATGCGTTGGTTGCTGATGGCGGGCCAGAAAAGGGCGTACCTAGAGTAACAACGCTGCGCACTGCGTGCGGTACTTGCTTGGCTAGCTCGCGGGCGTAAATACCGCCTAAGCTCCAACCGATGAGGCTTACGGGTTCACCAGTTCGCTCAAAAACTTTTAAGACTTGTTCGGTAGCAATTTCGACCACACCGTTGCGTGGCCCTAGGTTAATACCTTGATGCCAACCATGGGGTTGATATCCCATGCGCTGCAGGAAAATGCGCAGTGGGGTGGTTGAGAAATCGCTTGCGGCCAACCCGGGAAATACGATGACTGGATGGCCATCTCCTTTTGGCACTTCCCTTAGCGCATATTGCATCAATGGCCAAGTAGCCAAGGTTGCGCCAAACTCCCAAGGTGCGCGGCCTTCGAGCAGCAATTTGAAGAAACCTGGTGCTGCTATTTTTTCCGAAGTAGTCATATCAAAGGTAGAGCGAATTTATCCAGAATGGATCTTAATTATCTTCCGTAAATCTCTGAAGCTTGTTTCTACTGCTTTTGCAATCGAGCGTGCTTGCGGCACCGCTTGCTTGCAACAAATAATGCCAAAGTCTATATGCCCGGCATAGGTTTGTACTGTGATGTTTAGCGCAACGCCGTGAACAATAATCGATAAAGGGTGAAAACTTGTCATCTGTGCGCCGGCCAAATACAAAGGGACGGTAGGGCCTGGTACATTGGAGATCACCACATTGGCTGGCATGGGAATGTAATTCGCAATGCGGCTCTTGTTATAGGTGCCAGCCAAGCCCGAAACTAACCATGGTGTGAGAAGCGACGGGTAATCGGTAGGCATCACGCCTTTGAGAGACGACAGTGCCGCTTTCACCTTTTGGGTTGATTCCAAAATCGCTGCAAAGCGCTTATGCGGATCGGCATGATGCGAACCAAGGCTCACTAACATCATCGATGCTTGATTGTTTAAATCGTTATTACCTTCTTGCCTAAGCGATACAGGCATCATCGCGATTAACGATTTTTTAGGAATGCCGCCGTGCTTGGTGAGGTAGGCCCTCAGAGCTGTACTGCAAAGATAAAGCACGACATCGTTAATCGAACCCCCCAACGCTTTGCCGACCGCTTTTGCTTCAGCTTGATCGACTCTTGCCGTAACGAAGCTTCGTTGGGCACTGACGTTCTGATTAAAAATTGTTCTAGGTGCCAGGCCAATGCCAGCGCCCCGATTCTTAATAGCGGCTGCACCTATGGTGCTTACTGCACTTGGCAGTGCGCGAACAATCTTGGCATATTGTGCAAGACTATTCGACAATGCAGCACCGATTAATTTTGCAATCGGCGTCGGTGGCCTTACTGTACGCGAAGGGTCAGCAGGTTCTACTTTTCTTGGAACAGGCGTGACATCGAGAATCGCATTGGCTAAGACTGTTCCAGCTTTACCGTCGAGTGTTGCATGATGGATTTTCGAATAAAAGCCGATTTCACCGCTGGCTAACCCTTCGAATACATAAAATTCCCAGAGTGGTTTGCTTCTATCGATGAGCTGGCTATGTAGCTTGGCGCAATAGCTTTCCATTTGCACAGTGGTACCGGGTTTGGGTAAATCAATTCGCTTGACGTGATATTGCATGTCCACATCGGCAACTTTTTGCCAAGACGGGTGCCCGATATCAAAAGGCAAGGTTTGAAGGCGGCGGGTGAAGATTGGCACTAAATGCAGGCGAGAGGCTAGATGCTTTCTTAGAGTTTGCGTGAAGTCGCCTTTGAATTTCGGCGGCAAAGTATACAAATGCAAACTGCCCACATGCATGGGAGTTTCAGTAGACTCTAGATACAGGAAAGTTGCATCTAGACCCGATAGTTGGTATGACTTAGCCATAGGATCAGCATAGTAGCTTATCTGTCTTTGACTTGTATTTTTGTTGCTGCGACGGCGCCTGCATTGCCCGAATTGCTTAGTCCCTCAACGACGACTTGCGAGCCGCTTTTCAGTTTTGCAAGCGTACTGATTTCAGTAGCAATAGTCCAATTCACCGTAACACCATTTAAGTTTAGCGATCGATTGAGAAGGCTTACGTTACTTGCTACACCTTCGATTTTTACCTCTTGCACGACACTCGGGCCTAAGCGCACCTCGGCCACTACAAATTGGCCTTGGGCAAATGCGCCTTTTATTTGCGCATTAATACCATTGGCAAAGCTAGCAGCAGTAGCGTTGCCGCCAGCGAATGTTTTGAACACGGTACTGCTTGTGAGCTTGCCTTGTGCGCCCAGCATGGTGAATTGCCCTGTCGCTGCGTTGTAGTTGCTGACTTGACCGATAAACGCTTGAATGCGGCTATCTTCAGCGGTTTTTAACGTGACTTGGGTTGGCACAATCACGCCATTTACAATGGTTCCATCAAGTTCAACCAATACGCCATCACCTAAGTTGGCTTTCGAACCATTATTAAAAATAATGGTGGCTGCCGAAGCGTTTACTAATGCATTGCGTACTTTAAAACTTGCTGCCGATGTGAAGTCGCTCACCAAACCAGCGAGCTCGATTTTTACCTTTTCGGGTGTTTTGAGAAGCTCAACTTCGACGGCGTTGGTGCCACTACCCTTCACACGTACAACAGAACCTTTTTGCAGATCGGCGAGTAACGTATTCTTCAAGGTTGCATTGGCAAAGTTGATTGAAATATCGTCGATTTTTAAGGTTTTTGCGCTGGTATCAACGCTGACAATTGGCCCCGCAATGCGCCATGGCTGAGTGCTCGACACAGCCACAATCGTGCTGCTGGTCTCAATTCGAACAGCGTTTGCGTCTACTACTTGCACGGTATTAACGCCCACTATCGCCTGCGAATCGACTTTAGCCCAAATAGCAACTCGGTCGCCGTTCTTAAGGACACTATTGGTCGGCAGTGTTTTCGATGTCGACGAGAGCCTCACAGCCAAGGACGCCACATTGAATGATTGGGTGCCGCCGCTGGTACTCAGGTTAGAGACTGTGCCCGAAACGCGAGTGACGGTGTTACTGTCGTCGAGTAACTCCACCCGGGTGGCGATGACCGAACCATCCGTATCGAAATAGCCGTGTACCTCGAGTTTGTCACCTACCGCGACATCTTTTGCACTGGCGATGCCTTCATAAACTGTGGGTGCGCTAAGCGCTGCAGTTGAGCTTTGAACACGTACGGTTTGGCCGGCGACAATCAACGTATCGCCCGCGCTGCTCAGGTTGATAGCGGCTACTTTGCCAATAATCGTCGGCACAATGGACAGCGTTGTTATTCGGTCGAGGCTATCAAACGATGATTTGACTTGCATACCTAGGCGCACTGACGGCAAAGTTGATGCGAGGGTATTACCTGGTTCGATATCGGTTGTGACGACGGCAATACTGACGTCATATCGATTGCCTTCAATAATCACGCTGCCAAAGCCAGATACAGTGCCTGTTTGCAAGCCATTGGACGAACCGATAATCCCTGTGCCGCCCGAGCCAACGCCGTCGCCGCCGCCGCAGCTTGCGATTAAGCTAAATGTAAAAGCGCTGATAAAAAGTGCTGCAACGTGCAGTACTGACGAGATGAGTTTATAAGTGCGGGAGTTCATGATTTGTCGTCACTGTTGCTAGGAGTTTTGACTGGCTCACTATAAAAATAGACGCCAAATCGCATTCGATGGTTGCCCTCAGGCTTGGTGGTTTCTTTATCGACTTGATAGCGTTGATTGGCTGCATCAACCATTTGTTGAAACGCGGGTTGCCAAAGTTGTTTGGCCAACGCCCCAAGTTGATCGACACTTTGGGCTCCTAGCCCTTGAGCAAATACGCTGCGTTCAATAAACGGCGGTGCTATATCCGACTGCGCTGCCATAATATTTTCAACGCTGGCCGCCATGTGATCTCTGGCATTACTGCTAAAAAACTTCAGCATATTGGCAAGGTCTAGGCTTGGGACTAAGCCATCGGCAATCGGTTGTAGCCATGTGCTGCCCTCGTCGGGCGTCATTGGTGAGGCGATTTCTTGCGCCAACCCGAGGCGCACCAGCTCATCGAGTAAGGTTCGTCGATGAAAATCTTTGGTGATGCCGAGCACCAATGCGTCGAACGATGGTGCTGGCCCGGTAATCGGAATTGCTTTGGGTTTGCCGTCGCTATCTTTGTAGGCAGCGTCAGATAGCCATTTTGTGTAGACCTGATCAGCGGTCGAAAGTTCTTTGCGAGGGGCAGCTTTAGCGTCGCTTTCTCTCCACGCTCTCACGTCTTTTCGATGCACCCCGGACCGAACGCTGACACTAGCGTCAGTCGGTTTTGTGCCCTCGGCAAGCTGTTCTCGGCGCGCTGCTTCCATAAATACCAGCTTTAACCTAGCCGCTAACTGTGGGTACCCCACGCCTTGCCTAACTAGCAGCTTTACCAAAGGAAATAGCAACTCCTCACTTTCGTTAAGAAGCATATCTGCTCTCGATTCGATATTGTTTTTATCGGAGGAACTCATCATGCGCCCGGGTGCTTCGTTACCTTGTTAATACGACCGTTTGTCGGCTGAGAAATGTCATAAGGGATTATTTCCCTTGACACGATTGTCAGGCTAGGAAATACTTCACATTACTCAAGGGAAATTATCCCATGAAATGCTAGAAACTGAAATAAATCTTTAACTATTGCTACGAAAGAGGTCTTATGAAAACGCTCTACACACTCGCTACTTTCTCCGTTATCGCACTTTCCCTTGCTGCCTGCGGCGGTGGGGGGGGCACAGCGACGGCTACTAACCCAGTAGCCAACAGCACATCTAGCGAAAAAGAATTTGTCGCCGGCACCGTAACCGGCTTTGGTAGCGTCATTGTCGAAGGCGTGCGCTACGACGATTCGGCCGCTAAAGTACAAATCGAGTATGACCCCGCTGCACCGAAATCGGCACCGGTAACTGATTTAAAGCTTGGTATGCAATTGATCGTGAAAGTTGCAAAAGCCGGCTTTGCCGATACTGTCGTGAGTGGCTCAGAAGTACTCGGGCCGATTACAAGTCTGGCAACCGATGGTTTCGTCGTGGCTGGGCAAACCGTCAAAATCTCAACCGATGCAGCAAGCCCAACGGTATTTGATGGCGTTGCTAACCTAGCAGGCTTAAGCGTGAACGATAGAGTTGAAGTGCACGGCGCTCGTGATGCCAGCAACAATATTGTGGCAACCCGCATTGAACGTAAAAACCCAAGCGACCTGATCATGACGCGCGTTGTCGGTACGATTGCAGCGCTCAGTACCACAGCAAAAACATTCACAGTCGGTGGCTTGGTTGTGACCTACAGCGATGCGACAAAATTACTGCCAACCAGTACAACATTAGCTTCGCTCGCCAATGGCCAAATCGTTGCCGTGTTCAGTAGCGCTTCACCCACCACCGCAGGGATTACTGCAAAGACGATTGCAGTAAAAAGTGCAATCGACTCTCAAAACCCGGTCGATGCCGACAAGGCATGGGTAGGCGGGCATATTAAAGATCTCAACTTTGCTGCGAAAACATTTAACTTGCGCGGTATCAGTGTCGATGCCAGCGCTGCAACTTTTAGCAATGGCACAGTGAGCGATTTAGCCAACGCTCGGAAGGTTCGCGTGACTGGTGTGTTTCAGGGCGGTGTACTGAAGGCAAGCACTGTCACGTTTGCCAAAGCCCAGGGCGATGCGCTTGTTGAATTAATTGGGCCGGTAAGTTCGTTTGTGAGTGCCAATAGTTTCTTGGTTCGCGGTGTACCGGTTGATGCATCGGGGACTGGAGTGAGTTTCGTCAACGGCACGGCCACAAACTTAGGCGATGGCGTTGCAATCAAGCTCAAGGGTGCGGTGGTGAATGATTTGGTTATTCCAACCAGTATTGAGTTTGTAACCACTGATGAGAATAAAGTTCGAAACTTTGTTGGCGAGGTGCAGAGCTTTGTACCGGGCGCTGATACTTTCAAACTCATGGGTGTGAACATGAAGTTGGCCTCAACAGCTGTCTTCAAAAATTCCGATCAAACTCCTTCGCAAAAATCTGAATTTGGTAATACCGATAGAGTGCGAGTAAAAGGTGCTTTTGAAGCAGGCGTTTTCATAGCGACAGAAGTGATCTTTACACCCGGACTTAGCGCAGTCATTACACGCACTGAAGGCGGTATTACAACTGTAGACGCTACAAAAGGGGTGTTCAAAATCAACGGCACGATTGTACGAACCACCAACAACACTCAGTTCAGCGGCAGCACCACTAACATTAAGACCGGTGCCCAGGTAGAAGTTGAGGGTACTGTGGTTAATGGTGAATTAGTGGCTACTAAGATTGAGTTTAAAGATGCTGAAGACAACATAAAAGCGGCTGTTCGCGGCGAA
>JAYWIG010000145.1:0-52512 GCA_043789035.1 Betaproteobacteria bacterium | reverse complement strand
TTAATTGGTCTGCTGCTTGCATCTAGTAGTCTGTTGATTCCAACAATAGCTTCCGCCCAAGCCTGGCCTGCAAAACCCATTAAACTGATTGTTAACTTTCCACCCGGTGGGTCACCCGACATTGTTGCGCGTGCCGTTGCGGCACCGCTTTCACAAGCGCTTGGGCAACCGGTAGTAGTCGAAAATCGTTCCGGTGCAGGTGGAATTTTAGGTGCCGATGCAGCTGCTAAGGCTGTGCCTGATGGCTACACAATTTTGTTGTCTTCAGGTAGCGCGATGTCCATAGTGCCGCACGTGGCGGCCAAGATGCCATTCGACCCGGTAAAGGATTTAGTACCCGTGGCGGCAGGCGCTCGCCTTGAGCTTTTCTTAGTATCTCGTGCTGATTTGCCTTTTAATAACTATGCAGATTTCATCAAGCATGTAAAAGCCAACCCCGGCAAACTCAGTTATGGGTCTCCTGGCAACGGTACATCGCCGCATTTGGCGGGCGAAATGTTGAAATCCCAAGCTGGTGTTTACAGTGTTCATATTCCCTATCGAGGATCGGGCGCTGCGCTGCAAGATCTGTTGGCCGGAAACATTGAATATTCATTTGACCCTGGTGTTGCGTTTGCGCATATAAAGTCCGGTAAATTGAAATTGCTTGCAGTAGGTAGTGCTAAGCGATCACGCTTGTATCCTGACACGCCCACATTAGCCGAGTTAGGCTTAACAGGTTTTGACACCGGCACCACACACGGTTTCTGGGCACCCGCGGGCACGCCAGCGCCCATCATCGAGCGGCTTAATCGCGAAATAAATCGTGCGCTTGCTTTGCCGAATGTAATTGACGTTATTCGGGCTTTAGGCGCTGAGCCCACACCGATTACGTCCGCCGAATTTGGCGCCGTTATTCAAAACGACAGCCGTCGCTATGCGGCCATCGTTAAGGAGCGCAAGATTACGGAGTAACTCCGCTGAATCTGCTATTTCCGTAGCTGCTTTGCAATTTGAAATAACCCCAATGCAGCCACAGGTGTTTTCGCTTCCACAACCCGTGCTCTCAACCCTGCATGACTAAGCGCAGCCTGGTACCTCTTGAGCAACGCGGGTTCACCAATCAGCGCAATCTCGTTATGCTCGGCTGCAAACAAGCCGCGCCCGCCACCGATCTCACTCCCAATCAACAAACCCGATAAAAAATCTGCCTGCGCCTCAGAGGTAAGTTCATTGAACAAGCCATGCGTTCTCACGCTAAAAAGATGATGGAGTAGTTCTACGGGCGCAGATAAGCTACGGCGAACACCTAGCTCAAACGCTTTTATATCAAATGTCGGTGCGTTCTCTAAAGGCATTAACTTCGCCAGTATCGATTGATGCCTAAACAAGCTATAGGCCTCGCCCGTCATAAATGTTTTGAATGCGACTATTCTGCGATCAACAACCTTCACCCATTTCGAATGGGTGCCAGGTAAGACAACAATGCCGTTTTCGATGCCCGCACCAAACACTTGCATTTCTTCACCGCGCATCACATCTGAGGTTTGCGTAGCGGCATCTATATGTCGCAACCCCGGCATGATCCAAAGTTTTCGACCCGCCAAGTTCGATACATCTTTCGCTGCGCTGGCGATTGCATCGAAGCCACACGGCGCTGCTAAGTAACCAGCATCTACCCAGCCTTGTTTGCTGCCAATCATGCCGCTGGCTAAACATGGGAGTTCGCCGTAAAGTTCGTCCCAAGGCTGACATATTGTCGCTAGCGTTGCTTGAAAGTCTTGCGATTTCAAAATTCCTAAGTCGCTGCGATGTTCAGCAAGTACTTCTCCTTCAATACCCAACACGTAGGCCCGAAGTGATGAGGTGCCCCAGTCGAGGGCTAGACAATGAGCGTTGTTCATAGTTGTGCTTTTTATACCAGTTATCATAGCGCTATGACTTTAACCGAACTGCGTTACATCATTGCCGTGGCCCGTGAAAAGCACTTTGGGCGCGCCTCAGAAGCTTGTTTTGTTAGCCAACCCACATTGTCTGTCGCCATCAAGAAGCTTGAGGACGAGTTAGGCGTGCAAATATTCGAACGGGGTAGCACCGAGGTAAGCGTTACTACACTTGGGGCTCAAATCGTCGAGCAAGCGCAGCGCGTGATGGAGCAAAGTAACCTAATTAAAGAAATTGCCAAGCAAGGCAAAGACCCTTTAGCTGGGCCACTTCGTTTAGGTGTGATTTATACCATCGGCCCCTATTTGCTACCTGAACTTGTTCGCCAAGTTATTCAAGACGTGCCGCAAATGCCGCTGATCTTGCAAGAAAGTTTCACTGTAAAACTGCTCGAGCAATTGCGGCAAGGTTCTATCGACGTAGCAATTTTGGCAGAACCGTTTAGTGATTCTGGTTTAACGACTTGGGGTTTGTACGACGAACCTTTCATTGTTGCGGTGCCTGCCAAACATCCTTGGGCAGAGCGTAAGTCAATTGCTTCAAGCGAGCTAAAGGATGAAAACATGCTGCTCTTGGGTACGGGCCATTGCTTTCGCGACAACGTGCTTGAAGTTTGTCCGGAATACTCGCGATTTTCTGCTGGTGTACATCAAGGCGAGATGCAAAAAAGCGTTGAAGGTTCTTCACTCGAAACCATTCGTCATATGGTGGCCTCAGGCATTGGGGTCACGGTACTGCCGTGGCTAGCTAGGGGGGCAGATGAAAATAAAAAGCGCTTGGTATCGCTCGTGCCTTTCGATACGCCGATACCTAAACGCCGTGTGTCTTTAGTGTGGCGCAAAAGTTTTACCCGAATTCAAGCAATAAAAGCAGTGCGTGATTGTGTGATGGCCTTGGCTAGCACTGGTGCGCTAGACGGTTTAAAGGTCCATGGAAAAGCAATACCCAACGATTGAAGACACGATTGGCAAAACGCCGCTCGTACGATTACAACGCCTACCCGGAATATTTGGTGCCAACAAAGGCAACGTTATTCTCGGCAAACTCGAAGGCGACAACCCCGCAGGTTCGGTGAAAGACAGGCCGGCCATGGCAATGATTGCGCGCGCCGAGCTGCGTGGCGAAATCAAGCCAGGAGATACCTTGATCGAAGCGACCTCGGGCAATACCGGCATTGCATTGGCAATGGCCGCAGCGATTAAAGGCTATCGCATGTTGCTCATCATGCCGGACAACTTATCAATAGAACGCAGGCAATCTATGAAAGCCTATGGCGCTGAGTTGGTGTTGGTAACTAAAGAGCAGGGCATGGAAGGCGCTCGTGACCTAGCCGCAGCGATGCAGGCAAGAGGCGAAGGTAAAGTGCTTGACCAATTTTCGAACAACGATAATTGGGCTGCGCACTATGAATCGACAGGCCCTGAAATATGGACGGATACCGATGGTGCGGTCACTCACTTTGTGTCGGCCATGGGTACCACTGGAACGATTACCGGCGTATCTCGATACTTAAAAGGAAAGCGGCAGACGATTCAAATTATTGGTGCACAACCCAGCGAAGGCTCCTCAATTCCAGGTATCCGTAAATGGCCCACCGAGTATTTGCCATCGATTTATCAGCATGCAATGGTAGATATGATCGAGCATGTAAGCCAAATAGATGCCGAAAACATGGTGCGTCGTATGGCCGTTGAAGAAGGTATTTTTTGTGGCGTTTCAGCGGCTGGTGCTTGCTGCATTGCATTGCGAATTGCCGAGCAAGTTGAGAATGCAACCATTGTGTTCATTGTTTGTGACCGTGGTGATCGATACCTGTCGACCGGTATTTTTCCCGGCTAGATTTATTTAATGCACGAATCTCAACTACGCGCCATCTTGCTGATGGTCACTGCGGTATTGTCTTTCACCGTGCTCGATACGATTGCCAAGCACCTTACTAAAACCTACCCAGTGCCATTTGTGGTGTGGGCAAGGTATAGCGCCCATTGTTTTTTAATGTTGATTTTCTTCGCGCCCAAATGGCGTATGAAGTTGTTTGAAACCAAACGGCCTAAGGTGCAGTTTTTGCGGGGCTTGAGTTTAATTGGTTCGACGATGTTTTTCTTTTCTGCGTTATCGGTAATGCCAATCGCTGATGCGCAATCGGTCGCGCTACTTGCACCGATCTTGGTAACTTTTGCTGCGGTCAAATTCTTAAGCGAACCATTGCCTAAGCAAACTTGGTGGGTGTTAATTCTAAGTTTCTCTGGTGTACTCTTGGTGGTAAAACCGGGCACATCGGTATTTACTCCAGCAACTTTCTTAGCGCTTGCTTCGGCAGGCTGCTTCGCTTGCTACCAATTAACGACTCGCATCGTCGCGCAAGTTGATAATAATATTTCAACTTTGTTCATGGGAGCGTTCGTTGGTACTGTGCTTGTCAGTCTTACACTACCTTGGTACGGAACCTGGCCGAAGTCTTTTTTCGACGTATTCTTATTTTTTGCAATGGGTCTTATTGGCGCAGCAGGACACTTGTTGATGGTTCACGCTTTCGAGCGCGCACCCGCCAGTCGCTTAGCGCCTTTTGTATATTTACAAATTGTGGGAGCGCTTACTTTTGGTTGGTTTGTGTTTGGTACGTTCCCAGATTTTTGGGCACTCATGGGTATGATGATGATTGTGCTCACAGGTATTGCAAATGCGTTGGTGAAACGTCCTGTCGATGTGAAAGGGGCTTAATTCAAGCCACACCCGATGGGGTTGGGACAACGGTGTTGAGCCTAGCAGCTTGACTTGTTTTTAACGCCCGCTAGCGGCTTTAATCACTTGTCCTAACTCAATGACAGCCATAGCATAAAAGCTAGAGCGGTTGTAGCGAGTAATGACAAAGAAGTTTTGTGGTCCAAGATAATAGCTGGTTGGGTTATCCCCATTTGGAAGATCGATGAGCGCATATTTCCTGTCGCCCGATGGCGACGATGCAGAACTCATACCAGCATTCTCAATCTCTGATTTCGTAAACTTTGGCGTTAAACCAGCAGCAATTAAATTAGCGATTTCTGCCGATTGGTTTTGATCTTCTTGTTTAAGTAAAGATGCCGCGTAGTGCGTTGGTGCGCCGCGCTCCCAGCCGTGGTCGGCGAGAAACTTTGCAACACTACCAATAGCATCTTCTGGGCTGTTACGCAGATCAATAACACCATCTCCGTTGAAATCAGTTGCGTAGCGGCGAATGCTGCCGGGCATAAATTGCGGGATGCCGATGGCTCCAGCAAATGAGCCGCGTACTTCAAACAAATCGAATTTATTTTCGCGAGCAAATAACAGATAATTTTCTAATTCACCACGAAAGTATTCGGCGCGACGCGGATAATCAAACGTCAATGTGGAGAGCGCATCGATCACACGTACATCGCCAGTTATGCGCCCGTAGATGGTTTCAACCCCGATGATGCCGATGATGATTTCTTCCGGTACACCGTACCTCTCAGAAGCTTCTTTCACAGTTTTAGCGTGTGTGTTCCAAAACTTAATACCTTCTCGAACACGAAGAGGGTCAGTAAAGCGCGCTCTGTAAACTGCCCATGAGCGTTTAAATCCCGGTGGGGCAGGGTTCATTAGTCTTGGTACGTAATCTAAATAATGTGCTTTGCTAAAAAGTGTCTTTAATTCATCCGCAATAAACTGGTGTTTTTCTACCATTTCGTTGATGAAGACATCTACATCGGCTCGATCAGCATAGGTGCGCTGAACGAGGGCTTGCTTGGTGGGTTTTGCGGCAATGACTTGCTGACCAAACAGAAATAATAGGCTTGCAATTGCAGAGGGAAGAAATCGATTCATGAAGAACTTGGCGCTTAAAACTGCTTTACTAGGGCCCGTAAGTGTCTCACGTCTTTACTTTTCACCTCATTGGATTCGTAACGAAGCAAGTTGTATCGTTTACAAATTAGCTCAAATCGAACTCTCTCGTTCAATGTGAGCTCTGGCCTTACACGCACTAACCATTGCTGCGATGTCTCACTAGGCAGGCGTTGTAAGCCTCTAGTTTCTAAGCGATCACTTAAGGTTTTCCATACCCGCTCAATAGGGTCTTTAGGAAGCTGTGGCCGTAATGTGATGAGCGCAGCAATTCCGATCAATATCCCCAAGATGCCTGCGAACAATCCAGCAATTTCTAGCCACTCATCGAAATTAAAGCCGAGCATTTCGAATAGTTTTTTCTGGCTGTTTCTATCGTAGTTCAACACCCATTGATTCCATGAGTTCGTCACCGCATCTGCCTTATGCCTGATTTTTTCAACCCAGCCAGATTTTTTCTCCTTTTCAGGTTTAAGGTCTGCAAAGCGCGCACCCTGTGTGCCTTTTGCAATGCGTTCTGGCGCAATCGCAGAAGTAGGATCGACTCGCACCCAACCTTTTTTATTAATCCATATCTCGGCCCACGCATGTGCATCAGCTTGCTTAACAACCCAGTAATCATCGACTGGATTTTTTTCCGCGCCTTGATAGCCCGTTACAACTCGAGCAGGAATGTCGAGCGCTCGCATTAGCACGACAAAAGCGCTGGCATAGTGCTCGCAAAAGCCCGAGCGTGTAGTAAATAGAAAGTCATCAACACTATTGCGACCAAGCAATGGAGGCTTGAAGGTGTAATAGAACATTTCTTGATTAAAGAGAGCCAATGTTCGCTTCACCAGAGTCTCAGGGTCCGGTGTTTCTCGCTGCCATTGAGCGGCTAGTTCTAGAGTTTTTGGATTATAGCTAGGCGGTAAATCAAGCCAGTTTTGGCGACTTAGCGGAGCGTCATCTGCACCGAAGGTATAGTTTAAATTCGCTGTTGCTTGATAGCGAAAGCGTTTCACTATTGCTTCTTTGCTTTCCAAAATTGCGTCGGGGTTTAGCTTTGCATCAATTTCCTTGAGCGCCACGTTGCTAATTTCCGTTGGCAAATCAAGTGCAAAAAGCCAGCGTTGATTGTGCGGTTCCAAAGTCATCGTGTAATCAATCACCGAACGACTATTTAACGCAGTACCAGGCGCAATACTAGGCGGGGTTCTGGGCGTAAGGCTTCTTTGCAAAGGCTGCCAGTTTTTGCCGTCGAACTCCCCTAGGACTGGCCCGCGCCAATACATTTGAGCGGTTTCAGGTGTTGTATTGTTAAACTTCACCCGGAATGCGACTTCTTGCGATGCAGACAATGAACTTATCGAGCCAGGTGACATTTTTTCGCTCATTCCAGTGCGGCCTGAATGAGCGTCCGATGGAAGCCCCCATAGAGGTTGTTGAATGCGTGGAAAAAGGAAAAACAAAGCTGCAGCCAATGGTGCTGCTTGGAGCATTAGCAGGCCAACGCTTTTAAAACGATGTGCAACCGGTAGTTCGTTAGTTCCGTAGTGCATTGTGAGCATTGCGGCTAATAAGGCCCAAACCGCTGCAATTGCCATGATTGCAGCCCATATTGACTGCGAATAGAAAAAGCTTGTGACGAGAATAAAGAAACTCAAGAAAATTACGACAAATAGATCGCGTTTTGCCTTCATTTCCATAAGTTTTAGTCCGAGGAAAAGGACTAGTAAAGCCACGCCAGAATCGCGCCCAAGCAGCGTTTTGTATTGTACGTAAACCGCCAAGATGCACCCTAAGGCAGCAGCCCAGCGTACGGAGTCTCTCGGTAACCAGCGACCTGATAACACCAATCCAAGGCGCCAGGAATACAACACCAAAAATACGATGCTGACCCAAGCTGGCAGATGGAAAATATGAGGCAGCACTGAAAGAAAAGCACCCAACATGAGGAAAAGAGTATCTCGGCGGTCTTTTTCCCATTCGGCCCCTAGCCGGCCACCCAACACCTTAAATGAGTACCGCAGGTTTGCGCTCATGGTTAATTGGCCTTATAAAGAGCAAGCGCTTCTAGGCATTGTTGCTTATGCGCAGCACCGAAATCTAGCTCTGAATGAAAGCCAGGAATTCGCAAACTGTAGCGAGCGCCCAGTGCGTCAGCATCAATTACCCATCGCGTTAAACGTGATAGCTTGGCTTCGGTATTTAAACTCGAGGAAATGGCCAGCCAATCTAGGCGCAGCTCGCCGCTATCCCCGCCTTCAAAAGTTTTAGTTAGTACTTGGTTATCAGTTCGCGCCATTGCTTTCCACGCCATTCGCCTGGGCGAATCGCCCTCTGTGTAAGGGCGAATGGAAGCAACGTCTTCTTCGCCTCTTCCCAACCCTGTGCCTTCACCACCATCGCTCATGATTTCAGGCAACGGCGCCTCGGGGTTTTCCGCATTAGGGTAGACAAGCACCTTCATGGTGTTGGGCCAATAGGTCCAAGCCTTCCATATTCCGAATGGAAAGCCAGACCAGAGTTTTAGCCGCGGCATGTCGACGAGCCCTCGCTTTGGCATGTGAATCGCGACGGAAACCACCTGCTCAACTTTTGGGTTGATATCTAGAATGACCGCCGCTTGCATAGGATAAGCCCATAGCAAGATGTTGTTTCTTGTGGATTTTGTTTTGTTCACCGCGATGAAGTTGAACTCCGCCAAATCACCCGCAAAAACAGGGTCAGCACGGCCTGGCCTAAGCACCAAACCGGCTAAGTTACGGTAGGTATGGAACATGCTCACTGCGCCGATCGCGGCAAGCAAGAAAGCAAGGGCGTAACCAAGTGATAGCGAATAATTGATTGAGCCGACGAGGATGAGTAAGATAACTACACCGAATGCCAAGCCTGGTTTGGTTGGCAAGATATAAATATTGCCTTGAACAAGCTCATGATCGCCTCGAAATTTTTTGTTTCGTAGTATGAATTTATCGGCGAATGAATCCACCCAGAACGCAATCGGTTTCAAGGAATCGGTACCGCTTTAACAATCTCCGCGACCAGTTCTGCGCGTGCTCTATGAGTTGTGGCCGCGCCTTTGGCGGGTTTAAGTCTATGACCCGCAACTGCCACCAAGACAGCTTGAATGTCGTCTGGTAACACGTGGTTGCGTCCATCCAACATTGCCCATGCCTTTGCCGCAGAGAGCAAACCAAGGCCCGAACGTGGGCTTAGGCCTTCTGCAAAGTTTGCGCTACGACGCGAGTAGGTAAGAATGGCTTGTACGTAATCAAGAAGCGCAGTAGAGCATTTAATCGTTTGTACGACTGCCTGCGCTTTGATGAGATCTTGAGGCTTTAACTTTGCGCCTAGCTCTGTCAGCATATCGCGCCTATTTTTGCCTTCAAGCAAAGCGCGTTCAGATTTTGGGTCAGGGTAGCCTAGTTCGATACACATCAGGAAGCGGTCAAGTTGTGATTCTGGCAGAGGGAATGTGCCGATCTGATCTTGTGGATTTTGTGTGGCGATGACAAAGAAGGGTTCGGGTAGTTTACGCGCCATGCCATCAACTGAAACTTGGCGCTCTTCCATGGCTTCGAGCAACGCACTTTGGGATTTAGGCGAAGCTCTATTAATTTCGTCTGCAAGTAGCATTTGCGAAAACACCGGCCCCGGCATGAAATTAAATTGCGAATTGTTTCGGTCGAAAATTGAAACACCAATTACGTCTGAGGGTAACAAGTCGTTGGTAAACTGGACCCTTTTGAAATCGAGCCCCAAACTGATAGCCAGTGCGTTGGCTAGAGTTGTTTTGCCAACGCCGGGTAAATCTTCGATTAGAAGATGCCCTTTGGCCAAAAAACAGGTGAGAGCGAGGCGAATTTGCGGGTCTTTGCCCACAACGACTGTGCGAATTTGTGCCGCAACGGCTTGAATATTTTCTAACATAGACAAGAGTTTAAAGGACTGTTACGCAGCGACGCTTTGCGTAATTGCATGAATGCTTCGCCGGCCGATGGCCGGTAGGCGTTTGTGGCATGATTGGCACCTTATTAATTTGAGCAATAACCTCTGTGGGGCCAAGTGGATAAACCAAATAATTTACTAGTAACTGGCTTAGTCGAGCCAGGTCTGATGCGCCTTACGCTGAATCGACCCGCGCAATACAACGCGTTGTCGGAAGAATTACTCGGCGAACTGCAGTTGGAGTTCGATGAAATTTCGAGAAATGCTGACATTCGAGTTGTTATCCTCGCAGCCTCTGGCAATGCCTTTTGTACAGGGCATGATTTGAAGCAAATGATGAACAGGCCTAGTTTGGATTATTACCAAAAGCTATTCACTCAATGCACCAAGTTTATGATGACTTTGCAGAAAATGCCGCAAGTGGTCATTGCTCAGATTCAAGGGGTTGCAACAGCTGCAGGATGCCAATTGGTCGCAATGTGCGATCTGGCGGTCGCTAGCGATCAGGCGACGTTTGCGGTTTCAGGCGTTAACTTAGGTTTGTTTTGTTCGACTCCTTCGGTCGCTTTGTCTCGCAACTTCTCGCGCAAACGGGCATTTGAATTGCTGATAACTGGCGACTTTATGAATGCACAAGAAGCGCTCGAAAATGGCTTAATCAATAGGGTCGTTTCGGATTCTGATTTAGAAAAAAAAACCTTGGCGTTGGCTAGGCAAATACTATCGAAAACACCAGCCTCCGTGAGAACTGGAAAAACGCTTTTCTACAAGCAACTTGAAATGGGTATTGAGGCGGCGTATCAGTTGGCGGGTCAAAGCATGGCTTGCAACATGATGGATCATCAAGCTCAAGACGGCGTTGCTGGTTTTATCAATAAAAACAAGAAAGGCTAAATTTTAGCCAGTATGACTTTTAGTGTTTCCAAAGTTTTTTGCCCAATGCGCTCAGCAATCCTCTCTTCGATATTGGCAATAATGTCCATGCCTGCTCGATTGACCTTCTTACCTTTTTCCGTATAAACAACGAGTTTTGAGTTGCCACGGTCGGGGTCATCGCGTAGCTGCAAAATGCCGCGACGCGCAAGCTCTGCAACTGTTTTATGTACCGCTTGCCTCGAAATCCCCAATTTTCTCGATAACTCTGCCATGCTGTGGGGCTTGCCACCCATGTGCGCGAGTAGTCTGCTTTGGGCTGGCGTGATGTAACCATATTCGCCACCGCGAACACCATCCATGATTTGCTCTGCAAACCAGTCGTTTTTGGCAATCAATAGCTGTTTTAGGTTGGTGCTCATAGAGAGTTTGTTCAAAAATAGGTCGTCAACCAAGGTTGACGAGAGTGATCATATTGATTATCCTTATGGATGTCAAAATACAATGTTGAATTAATTAATTTGTTATTCCTTTGAAGGTTGCTCATGAAAATCTTGGTACCCGTTAAGCGCGTGGTTGATTACAACGTCAAAGTTCGTGTGAAAAGCGATCAGACCGGAGTCGATATCGCAAACGTCAAAATGTCGATGAATCCCTTTGACGAAATTGCTGTTGAAGAAGCGATGCGCTTGAAAGAAAAAGGCATTGCAACAGAAGTTATTGCGGTGTCATGCGGGTTAATCGCTTGCCAGGAAACACTTCGTACAGCAATGGCCATTGGTGCGGATCGCGGTATTTTGGTTGAAACCGATGTTGAGTTGCAGCCACTTGCAGTAGCTAAATTACTTAAGGCTTTAGTTGAAAAAGAGCAGCCTTCGCTGATAATTCTCGGCAAGCAGGCGATTGACGATGATGCAAATCAAACTGGCCAAATGTTGGCTGCGCTGGCTGGTCTGCCGCAAGCAACCTTTGCTTCGAAAGTAGAAATTGCCGACGGAAAAGCGACCGTAACTCGCGAGGTTGATGGTGGCTTGGAAACGATTATCTTAAGTTTACCTGCCGTGGTCACCACTGACTTGCGCTTGAACGAACCACGCTACGTGACCTTGCCAAACATTATGAAGGCAAAGAAAAAGCAGCTTGACATCTTCAAGCCCGCCGATCTTGGCGTCGACGTAACACCGCGTATTAAGACGCTCAAAGTCAGTGAACCAAAAGGCCGCAGTGCTGGCGTAAAAGTAGCAGACGTCGCTGCCTTGGTCGATAAGCTTAAAGCTGAAGCCAAAGTCATTTAACCAAATTTAGAAAGTACATCATGGCATGTTTAGTCATCGCGGAACACGATAATGTTTCTTTAAAGCCTTCGACCTTGAACACAGTGGCAGCAGCTACCAAAATTGGTGGCGATGTTCACGTTCTCGTAGTCGGGCAAGGTTGCGCTGCGGCTGCAGCGGCTGCTGCAAAAATCTCGGGTGTGAGTAAAGTGTTAGTTGCCGAATCTGCCGGTTTGGCCAATCAATTAGCCGAAGGTGTGGCCGACCAAGTGTTGGCAATCGCCTCTGCGTATAGCCATATCTTGGCACCATCGACTGCTTCAGGTAAAAACGTTGCACCACGTATCGCGGCTTTGTTAGATGTCGCTCAGATTTCCGACATTACAACTGTTGAATCACCTGACACTTTTACGCGCCCTATTTATGCAGGCAATGCGATTGCCACAGTGCAATCAAGCGATAAGGTAAAAGTAATCACCGTTCGTACCACTGGCTTTGACGCAGCCGGCGTAGAAGGTTCTGCTGCGATTGAAAGTATCGCCGCCGTGGCCGATTCAGGCAAATCGAGTTTTGTAGGCCGTGAAGTAGCCAAGAGCGACAGGCCAGAACTCACCGCTGCAAAAGTGGTGGTATCGGGTGGTCGCGGAATGGGTTCAAGCGAGAATTTTAAAATCTTAGAGCCGCTTGCCGACAAGTTAGGTGCGGCTATGGGCGCCTCTCGGGCTGCAGTGGACGCAGGCTATGCACCGAACGATTGGCAAGTGGGCCAAACTGGGAAAATCGTTGCGCCTCAGTTGTATGTTGCTGTTGGTATTTCTGGTGCGATCCAGCACTTGGCCGGAATGAAAGATAGCAAGGTGATTGTTGCGATTAATAAAGATGGTGAAGCGCCGATTTTCGGTGTTGCTGATTACGGTTTAGTTGCTGATTTATTCCAAGCCGTTCCCGAGCTTGCCGGCGCAATTTAAAGAGAGATTGATATGACTTATCGTGCCCCAGTAAAAGACATGATGTTTGCCATGCGCGAGCTAGCGAACATTGAAGCCGTTTCAAAATTACCCGGTTTTGAAGATGCTGGGGCCGATACTGCTCAAGCGGTTTTAGAAGAATGTGCAAGGTTTAATGAGGGCGTAATTGCTCCGTTGAATTGGCCAGGCGATTTAAAGCCATCGAGTTGGTGTAATGGCGTAGTTACGACAACCGCAGGTTTTGTCGATGCCTTTAAGCAATACGGTGAAGGTGGTTGGCAGGGCATTCAGCATCCGTCAATGTATGGCGGCCAACAGTTACCCAAGCTAATCGGTACGCCGTGTATCGAAATGCTCAATTCAGCGAACATGTCGTTTGCTTTGTGCCCGTTACTTACGGACGGCGCTATCGAGGCTTTGATGACAGCAGGTTCTGATGCACAAAAGGAAATGTATGCACCGAATTTGATTAGTGGTAAATGGACTGGCACTATGAACCTAACTGAACCTCAGGCTGGTTCAGATTTGGCAATGGTTCGTTCCAAAGCGAATCGAGAAGCAGATGGTACCTATCGAATTTTTGGCCAAAAAATTTACATCACCTTTGGTGAGCATGACATGGCCGAGAACATCATTCACTTGGTGCTGGCTCGTACACCTGATGCACCTGAAGGCGTCAAAGGCATTTCACTTTTCATCGTACCTAAGTTTATGGTTAATGGTGATGGCTCCTTGGGCGAGCGCAATGATGTTTATTGCTCGTCTATCGAACATAAGCTTGGTATTAAAGCCAGCCCCACTGCAGTTCTGATCTACGGCGACGACAAAGGTGAAGTAGGTGCGGGTGCAATTGGTTACCTGATTGGCGAAGAGAATCGCGGCTTGGAATACATGTTCGTCATGATGAACGCAGCTCGCTTTGCAGTAGGCATGCAAGGTGTTGCGGTTGCTGAGCGTGCCTATCAAAAAGCGGTTGGCTATGCCCGCGATCGTGTTCAAAGTCGCGACGTGGCAGGTTCGAGTGGCCCGGTTTCAATCATTCATCACCCTGACGTACGCCGCATGTTGATGACCATGCGTGCCCATGTCGAAGGTGCGAGAGCGCTCGCCTATGTTGCTGCTGCTGCTTCTGACGCTGGGCACTATGCTGGCGATGAAGTGACACGCAAAGAAAACATGGCCGTGTATGAATTCTTGGTACCTATCGTGAAAGGTTGGTCGACCGAGATGTCGCTAGACGTTACCTCGCTTGGTGTTCAAGTACATGGAGGTATGGGTTTTATCGAAGAGACCGGTGCCGCACAGTACTATCGTGACGCTCGCATTTTAACGATTTATGAAGGCACTACCGCGATTCAAGCCAATGATTTAATTGGTCGAAAAACTGCCAGAGATGGTGGCAAGCTAGCTAAGGGGATCGTTGCGCAAGTTCGGCAAACAGAGGTTGCACTTGAAAAAGCTATTGGCGCTTACGCTAGTGATTTATCCGCGATACGCAATCAGCTTGCTGCGGGTAGTCGAGCACTGGAAGACGTGATCACTTATGTTGCTAGTTCTTATAAGAGCGACGTCAAAGGCGTGTTCGCGGGTAGCGTGCCTTACTTGAAATTGGCAGGCATGGTACTTTGTGGTTGGCAGATGGCAAGGGCTGCTCTTGTCGCTGCTGAGCATCTTCAAAAAGACGTTGAAGATAAGGAGTTCTATAAAGCAAAAATTGCCACCGCTCGCTTTTATGCTGACCATATCTTGTCGCAAGCCACCGGTGTGCGCAATAGCATTGTGGATGGCTCAGCAGGTGTGTTGGCGATGAGCGAATCGCAGTTTTAAGGTTCCAGTTTACTGTTATTTAGTTGGCAGTCGGGGTGCGCGTTCCACTGATTGCTGCAGAAGTCAACTCGGGAGCGCTCTTCGCAAAGCACCCTGCCTAGAAATGCGCTGTTTGAGCAATCGCTAGACTGCTTGTCTTTGAGACGTAATGGTTTGGGCGTCGCTAACGCTTGCATTGGAGCTGTTGCAGTGAGCGGTACAGGCTCGTTTTGCGCCGAACCCGTCGAGGCGCCTTGGGTAGTTCGCGTATCAGTGGGCCCTAGGGGCACAGGCACTAATACCGGATAGGGAGTGTTCTTAATTTCTGGGGTTTTCGCTGAAGCTGCAATCTTTCCAGTTTCTGGCTTTGCCAAAATTGGCTCTGAGGCCGACATTACAAACACTGGCGGCTTACTAATTGTTGGTGCCCGTTTTTCATTATTTGAATTCGTCACCAGTTGGATAATTTGTTTCTCAGCATTACCTTGATTGAGTTCCTGGCTCATCGGTTTAGTTACTGATATAACTTCTTCAGTCATTGCTGTGTTGTTCGATTGATGTCCTTGCTGGCCGCCTGCAGGCGCAACTATTCCGGTGGCTCTACTGTAAGTTTTGTCGATATTGTCTTTAGTTGCATCGACTAATTTTTGTGAAGCTGGGATTGTTGTCGAATGCAAGTAGCCAATTGCCAGCCCGCCTGCCATGATGATTCCCATTATCCCGCTTAAAAGTATGGCGGTAGTTTTCCAAGCTGACTTGTTCGCTCTTTCAAAGTCGTAGCCATATTCATCGAATCGATTTCTAGAGTCTGCATGAATTGGGCTCGAATCAAATTTTGCGGCGTCTTCTTTTGGTCTTCCCCAATCGATTTCTGCTGTACGGGAAGGTTCTATCACTGAAATTGGCTCGATAGTCTCGTTATCGAGTACTTTTTCTCCATCTATTTCATCCAGTGAATGCCATTCGGTGTCTGGGCTCCATGTTTTTATTTCAGCTGGTATTTCGGCTCGTGGTGAGTCAGGAACCAACAAGTTTTGATTGTCGATAGCGCTGCCTTGGAAGCCGCAAATCAAAGTGTTTGGCGAAATAGTACGCAAATCCGCGGCGCAGGCAGCACATTTCTTTGCCCAGGGGGCATTGGTTCTTTGGCAGTCAACGCAGATCAGCATAGTCGGCCTATTTTGGCCGCTAAACGGTCGAAAAGACAGAATGAAGATTCGCAAATGTGAGAAATTTGACGCAAGTTGCGTTATATTCTTGCTGTAGATTCCTCCCTATTGCTTTTTTTCGAACTACCTTGAGGTCAAAATGGCGTTCTCCTTCAAAACTATGGCTGCTCTATCGGTTGCAATGTTCGCTTCGAACATTTCTTTCGCAGTCCAAGATACTTTCACCGCTTCTGCGCAGGGTAATCTTGCTAAGCGCCAAAACTTAGCGAAAAAGCCATCAGTTCGCGAAAAGCCTATCGAAACGAAAACAATTTATCGACAGGTCATGAAAGATGGTTCTGTGGTGTTCAGCGATGTTGGTTCACAAGGTGCTGTAAAAACCGCAGCGATACCTTACCAAAGCACCTCTAATTCAAGTGCGTTGCTGTTGGCGAGCCAACAAAAAGAGCATTGGAGAAGGCAGTCGGAGGGTTTTAATCAACGGCAAGCTCAACGCGATAAAGAGTTTGAGCAAGCCCGGCGTGAGCGCTTTTATAACCAGCAGCTAGCTTTCGCTAGGGATTCTGCTTGGTATGGGCCGGCACCAAGGATTATTTATGGTCCGGGTGCTCAACCAGTGCGTGGGCATTTTCCGCAGCAAGGCTTGTCTGGCGTTGGAGCTGCTCATAATGTTCCATCGAGTTTTATAGGCAGTGGCTTTGCCACGTCTAGTCCATTTGCGCCAAATTTTGGAACCAAAAGACGTTAATCGCCTGCATGCGCTATAATGGAAAGCTTTCCTGCATTTATCTACCTTAGTTCACTGCAGCAGGTTACTCCAAGGAATTCTTATGGTCGTGATTCGTCTTTCCCGTGGTGGTGCAAAAAAGCGCCCCTTCTACAATATCGTGGCAATCGATAAGCGTAACCGCCGCGATGGCGGTTTCATCGAGCGTTTGGGCTTTTATAACCCAGTAGCTTCGGGCAACGATGCTCCACTTAATTTGAAATCTGATCGCATTGCTTATTGGCAAAGCCATGGCGCACAATTGTCGCCAACGGTTGCGCGATTGATTAAAAGCGTTCCAGCTGCAGTGCCTGCAGCAGCCTAAATTCCTCTTCTCCTCTTAAGTTAGTAGAGATGGCTAGTACACCTACTGACTTGATCGAGGTTGGCAGAATTGTCGACGCCTACGGCATAAAAGGTTGGGTGAAAATTCAACCTTTTGCCGCCGCTGAAGATTCTGCTCTCAAACGCTCCAAACGTTGGTGGCTCAGTGGTTCGCATTTAAATTTGAACGTCGACGAGCGTGAAGCGCTTAGCTGCCGAGTTCAAGGCCTGTCTATTGTCGCCGAATTGGTCGGCGTTTCTGATCGTGACTTAGCCCTTAAGTTTAAAGGGGCCAGCATTTCGGTGCGCCGAAGCGATTTTCCCGCTAGTAAAGCGGAAGAGTTTTATTGGGTCGATCTCATCGGTTGCTTGGTTACGAACGCCGAGGGCGTTGCGCTAGGCACAGTCTCGGAAGTTTTCGATAATGGCGCTCATGCTGTGTTTCGAATACCTCTCAACTCAGCATTGGCGCTAGCTTCCACTGAGCTGTTAATCCCTTTTGTTAAGCAATTCGTGATCACAGTAGATATTTCAGCTAAGACGATTGCTGTGGACTGGCCGCTGGCTTGGCTAGAAGACACCGATTAACTCGTTAGCGCCTATCTCTTATGCGCTTTGACGTCATTACCCTTTTCGAGCCGATGTTCTCAGCTTTGCTTGAGCATGGCATTACGGGTAGAGCATTAAAGCGAAATCTGTTTGAGTTTCAAGCATGGAACCCAAGAGACTTCACAACTGACGTGCATAGAACGGTGGATGATAGGCCCTATGGTGGTGGACCAGGCATGGTGATGTTGGCCGAGCCCTTGCTGGCAGCGGTTTCAGCGGTTCGCGAAAAAGCCCCTGCCACTCGTTTTGTATTGCCTTCACCGCATGGCGTTAGATATGACCAAAAAGTGCTTTTGGAGTTGAGCCAATCACTTGCGATCACCTTTATATGTGGGCGCTATGAAGCCATCGATCAGCGCTTTATTGATATCGTGCAGCCTTTACAGGTTTCAATGGGCGACTTTGTCGTTTCAGGTGGTGAATTACCCGCCATGATCATGATGGATAGTTTGATTCGCCGCTTGCCCGGTGCTGTCAATACGGCCGGTTCAGTGACCGAAGACTCTTTTGAGGCAGGTTTACTAGATTGCTCACACTACAGTCGACCTGAAAGCTTGGGAGCAATGAAAGTTCCCGGGGTGCTATTGTCCGGACATCACAGCAATATTGCAAAATGGCGACGTGAGCAAATGTTGGCTCAGACCTTATCCCGACGGCCGGAGCTTATTGCCGCACTATTTGACGACATGAAATCCTCAGATAAAGCGTATTTGCTTAGTATCGGCTATAATGGAAGGCTTTCATCCTCTGAGTAGCTATCCAAATCTTTCAACAACGCTCTCAAGATGAATGGAGTAAATCTATGAATCTGTTACAAAAACTCGAACAAGAAGAAATTGTTCGCCTTGCAAAAGTCGTTCCCGAATTCGCCCCTGGCGATACTGTTATTGTCAACGTCAACGTTGTCGAGGGTACTCGTAAGCGGGTTCAGGCATTTGAAGGCGTGGTAATTGCAAAGCGCAATCGCGGTTTAAATTCTTCGTTCATCGTTCGCAAAATCTCCTCAGGCGAGGGCGTCGAGCGTACCTTCCAAACTTATTCTCCTTTGATTGCATCGGTTGAAGTAAGGCGCCGTGGCGATGTACGTCGCGCCAAGCTCTACTATCTGCGTAATCGTTCAGGTAAGTCTGCACGCATTAAAGAAAAGCTTGCTGTCCGCGTAGCTCCTGCGGCGGCTGCAAAAGCTGCACCTGCACCAGCAGTAGCTCCAGCAACACCGACAGCTAGTGAATAAGGCTTCTGCGCGTTATTTGAGGTAGCGCGATTTCCCAGTTGCCTAGCGCAGAAGCGGCCGTGTCTTTAGGGCGCTTGGTGAAGGATCCAAGCACAACCCCTTACGAGATGGCTGACGATGGGCTGTCTGCAATACAAACTCAAGCGCTGACTGTAGACGCGCTAAAGTCGGTTTTTTTATCGTCGATTGATTGGTCTCCGGAAGTTACTGGCGATCAATTTCGTTTGCGTGGCGATCCGCTTCGTAAAGCGGCGGTCATGCTTGCTTTAGTTCATCGAGAAACCATCGACGGAAGTTTCGAGCTTGATGTGCTTTTAACTCGGCGAAATGCCAGCTTGAGAGAGCATTCTGGTCAAATAGCTTTCCCTGGAGGCAGGGTAGATGCGACTGACGCCTCAGATGAGGCTGCCGCATTGCGTGAAGCATACGAAGAAGTTGGCTTACCTTCGGACAACATACATATTCTTGGTCAATTGAACCGATACGTTACTGGCACTGGTTTTGACATCGCGCCGGTGGTGGGAATCGTGACGCAACCCTTTGTGGCCAACTTGGCTGAGGGTGAAGTGTCTGAGATGTTCCAGGTTCCATTGGCATTTTTAATGGACCCGCAAAATCACAGACGCCACGTGATTGAAATTTCTGCAGATATTAGACGCACTTTTTACTCTATACCGTATCAAAATTACTTCATCTGGGGTGCTACGGCTGCGATGCTGCGTAATTTTTATCGTATGCTTGCAGCTCGATCGAAATAGTTATCGGCCTTAGCTCTCATTTCAAGGTGACACCATCGGATTCATTGCACTCATTTTCGCGCTTCTCATTGAACAAGGCCGCCCCTTACCCGCAGACAATATTGTCTATCGCCTGGTAGGTAAGCTCGCTCAATGGGTTCGAGAGTCAACTAATGGCGGCTCCGCGACTCACGGAATGGTGGGCTGGTTACTGTTAATGGGGACTGGCGTTGTGAGCATCAGCCTGCTGCACTGGTTAAGCGGTAAAGTTCATCCTGTGCTGCAATTTTCATTGCATGTGTTAGTACTTTACTGGACAGTTGGTTTTCGTCAATTTAGCCATGCATTTACCGAAATACAAAAACTGCTTGCCGAAGGTAAAGTTGAAGATGCCCGCGAAACTTTACGCAAGTGGTTAGCGGGTAGCCATGATGATGATTTAGCCGATGAGCTTATCGCCGGTAAATCTTTACGCGTAGATCAACGCAGCGATTTACCCGCGACTGAAATTTGTAGGCTTGCTATCGCTGATTCATTGGTTGCTGCACATCGCCATGTATTTGGGCCTTTACTTTGGTATGTATTGCTACCGGGCTTGATCGGCCCAATTATTTATCGATTGGCCGAATTGCTGGCTAGGCTGTGGGCGCAGCGCAACTACGCTCAAAACGCCCAATCAGTTTTTACTAACAACCCGGTTCACGAAGACGACAAAGCTTATGGCGAGTTTGCTGCACAAGCCTATTATTGGATTGATTGGCCCGCAGTTCGGTTATCGAGCGCAGCCTTTGCAGTGGTTGGTAATTTTGAGGATGCGATTTATTGCTGGCGTGGGGCGGTGAATGTCACGTCCACGGCTTCTGAAGAAATCGCCCAATCGATTTTTTCTGAACAGCGAACTATTCTGCTAGCGACCGGTGGAGGCGCGTTAGGTTTGCGTATTGCTGACGCCAATATTCAAGCGCAGTGGAATAACGAAGAATCTGGTTTCGAATGGCAAGGAGGTGAACCTGATGCTCGTGGCCTGCATAGTGCGGTCGGGCTGGTATGGCGTTCAGTCGTACTCTGGATCAGCCTGTTTGCCATGATTACGATCGCAAGTTGGCTCGGTCGATAAACTCGATGTCGTGAGCGATTGTCTTGTACGCCGCATAGCGCGCGGGACCAATTAAACCATCTTCGACAGCTTTTCTCACTGCGCATTGCGGTTCTTCGTAATGCTTACAGTTAGAGAATCGGCAGTGCCCCAAGTAGTTTGAAAACTCTGGCATTGCGTGTTGTAGCTGCGACATTGATAGATGCCCTAAGCCAAAAGACTGAAAGCCAGGCGAATCGATAATGCGTGCATCAAACCCTGCGTCGTCCTTGTCGATGCAAAACATTTTGCTATGGGTGGTTGTGTGCTTGCCGCTATTTAAAACTCGAGACACTTCCTGAGTTCTTGCTTGGGCGCTAGGTACTAGGCGGTTTAAAACGGTAGACTTCCCCATGCCTGATTGGCCAAGCATTAAACTAGTTTTGCCTTCTAGGTGTGGTTTTAGTTCCTGCAACAAATCGTCTTGAAGCTTAGCGCTTATGGTCACCACGTGAGCGTTAGACGTTGTAAAGTCATCGCACTGCTGCCGTAAGCGTGCACTGGCTTGTGGCGTCATTGAATCGATCAGATCGCTTTTGTTAAGCAGAACAAGTAATGGCACTTGAGCAACGTCGGCGGCACATCGTACTCTGGTGGCAAGCTCGTCTGAAAAAGGAGGGTCAGCGGCGATGACCAGCACCGCTAAGTCCACATTGGCAGCCAACCATTTTGTTCGAAACGCATCGCTGCGCTTAACTTCATTGATGCGAGTTTCGATACTCTCAATAACTGATTGAGATGCACTGGAAGATGAACTAGTGGGGGCAAAATTCACCCAGTCGCCAACACTCACTTCAGTTTTTTTCCCCCTCGTTACCGCTTGTGCACTGAAGGCAGGGTTGCCATCTTCCCAAAGTTCAAACAATCGACCGTAACTCGCAACGACCAATCCTCTTTTGCCCTTGATGTCACCGCTCATTGGCTGGCGATCATATCGGCCTTAGCTGCGCAAATAAAGTCATTGACCGAAATTCCGTTTACCGAGTGGGTATTAAATTTCACCAAGCATTTGTTGTATGTGACTTTGAGTTCAGGGTGATGGTCTTGGGCGTGAATCATCCAAGCAAGAGCGTTTACAAAAGCTATCGTCTCGTAGTAATTCTTGAAGATGTATTGCCGTTCAATAAACCCTTCGCTAAATCGCCAGTCTGAAACTACTTGTAGTTGCTTGGCGATTTCTTCTGGCGAGTAATCGTTGCCGATTGTGTTATCAAGTACCAAGCATTTAGCACTACAAAGCTGCTCACGACTAAGATTAGTTTTCATGTTGTTTGTAGCTTTTGTAAGTGCGCAATGCGCTCCGTGGCCGGCGGGTGAGAATCGTAAAACCGCGAGTGCAGCTTATCTGGGGTTAGGGTAGCCGCATTATCTTGATACAACTTAATCAATGCAGATACTAAATCGTTGGCGTTGGTTTGAGAGGCTGCATAAGCATCGGCTTCGAATTCGTGTTTTCGCGAACTGGCGCTTGCTACTGGGCCTATCCAAAAACTAAAGTAAGGCAGTACATACATGAATAAGACTAAAGCGAATACCGCCCATAAACTCGGCTCCGCAGCAACTCCTAAGCCTTTGTAAAAACCAGGTTGCGTGCTCAACCAGCCAAGTAATGCCAGCGCCGCAAAGCTCATTGCAAATATGGTCACGATGCGCTTCACAATATGCTTGTGTTTAAAGTGGCCAAGCTCGTGGGCCAATACTGCTTCGATTTCATTGGTGTTTAAGCGCTCGATCAAGGTATCGAAAAACACTATGCGTTTTGATTGCCCCATGCCTGTGAAATAAGCGTTTCCATGCGAGGAGCGTTTGCTACCGTCCATAATGAATAAGCCTTTACTTGTGAAGCCACAACGGGCCAGTAAGCTTTCGACTCGGGTTTTCACTTCACCCTCTTGAAGAGGCACAAACTTATTGAAGAGCGGCGCGATATACGTCGGAAAAATCAGCATCACAAGAAGGTTAAAGCCCATCCATACGAAGAAGGTATAAAGCCACCAAAGCGCCCCAGAAGTTTGCATGAGCCACAATATCAGTGCAAGTAGCGGTGCACCAATCACGATCCCAAGCGCTGTCGATTTCAATGTATCGAGCAGATACAGCTTTAGCGTCATTCGGTTAAAGCCAAACTTTTCATCGACACCGAATTGTTTCCAAAGTGACAATGGCAAATCAATAATGCTGCCGAGTAAAACGACTACTCCAAATATTCCTAGCTGCGTAATGATCGGATTCCATTGCTTAGCGATACCTAGGCTAAACAGCCAATCGTGAATTATTTGTAAGCCGCCCAATAGAGTAAGCGCAACAACGAAGAGCGCAGACAGTGCAATATCGAGCAGCGCAATTTTACTTTTTGCAAGCGTATAGTCTGCGGCTTTTTGATGTGACTCTAAGCTAATCTTTTCTTTGAAATGCCCTGGCACTTCGCCGCGATGTGATGCCACGGCCTTCACTTGACGCCGTAAAAGCCAAAATTTTGCAACAACGCAGCTAACTAAGGCGATCAAAAACAAGATAGTGACAAAAGGAGCTTGTAAAACCATATACCCATTCGAGCGTGAGACAATCGAAAATTATCTCATAGCGCCCTTAAAAATACTTCACCATCCTTGATATGACTACTGATACTTCGACAGCCACACCCCCTAAAGCCAACGATATGAACTTGGTCTGGATTGACATGGAAATGACAGGCCTCGTGCCAGAGACCGATAGAGTCATCGAAGTGGCAGCCATTGTTACGGATAGCGAGCTCAATGTTTTGGCAGTCAGTGAGGCCATTGCAATTCATCAGACCGATGCGACATTGGCATTAATGGATGCGTGGAACCAGAAAACTCATGGCAACTCCGGCTTAATTGCGCGCGTCAAAGCCTCCGAGATTGACGAGGCTCAAGCGCAAACTCAGTTACTCGAATTTATGAAGCCTTGGGTAGGTAAAAGTAAAACTCCCATGGCTGGCAATTCGATATGCCAAGACCGCCGTTTTATGGCCCGTTACATGCCTGAGCTAGAGGCATACTTCCATTATCGAAATTTGGATGTGAGTACTGTTAAGGAATTGTGCAAACGCTGGCAGCCTGAAATCGCCAAGGGCTTTAAAAAGCGCAGCGCTCACACGGCAATCGCGGACATTGAAGAGTCGATCGAAGAGTTGCGCTATTACCGAGCGCATTTTTTAAAAGAGACTACGAAGCCACCTTCTGATAAAGCCTGAACCGTTCTTCTTTCATATTACGCCTTCCGCCTTGCCAAATTAGCTGCCAACCTGGTTCGTCGTGGTTCAAGATACTTACGGCAGGGCCTTCGTCTTTTAAGAGTTTAAGATCGCAAGATTCGTTGGCTTTGCCATATCGCATGTTGGAGTAATAGAAAAAGCTGGAGCGTTCGGTCGTGCCTATTTGGGATGATGAAGTTTCCGAACTTAGCTCCACGCAGCGATTCTTTAAACTAACTTTTTTGTTCAAATTCTGCGCGACTTCGCGATAGGTATTGCGTTCATTAAAAAATGGCAGCCAAAGCGTCATCAGCAAAAACCAAGTCAGTATCAGGCCACCACAAGATAAAGTTACTGGCCGCCAAAGCGTGCTCGTATGTCGTGTAATGCGCCAGCGTATAAGCGCTAACCATGCAATCGAGGCAAGCCCGCCGAGCACTAACTCGATCAAAATCAGATCAGGCGTAAAGCCTGGTGCGATTCGTCCAACGCTTTCGGCCATTTTTTCTGGAGTGCCGGCTGCAAAGGCTAACCAATAGGCCCAAGCCGCAAAGCTAAATAACGTAAAGCTAATAACGGCAAACCAATCGAGGAGACTGGTAACGCCACGCTTTAATGTTGGCAGCCCCATTGCAGCGAGAATGGCAAACGCCGGTACTAGGGGCAGTAATGCAGACTCGCTTTCCACCGGCTGTGCAAATACACTGAACCCAAGGGCTACTATCATCCCTAAGCAAAGAGCGATGATGGGTTCGTCTAACCGAGTTCGCCAGCGCCAGATTGCCCAGGTTGCAATCGGCCATGCTGGCCAGTAGAACCATGCGAATGTACGAGAGTAGTAACTGAGCGCAGATAGTTTCGGACTTCCAATCTTACTGGCCTCTAGCCAACTAGAGATGAACTTTGGGTCTATTTGATGAGCGAAATAAGCCCAAACGCCGACGATGGCAAGGCAACCGAAAAAAGCGCCGATAGCTAGGTGCTTAAACACCCATCGATAGGGCTCACAAATCATCATGATCAAAAGCCACGCACCAATGAAAGTGGTGGCTAGGTATGGACCACGGGTGAGTACTGTAAAGGCGAGCGCGAGGCCAAAAAGGACGCCGCCTAAGCGAGGTCGTTCTAAGCTTATGGCGAGGCTATAAATAACCAAACATGTCCACGTAAATTGAATGGCATCGACGCTTGTCTCGTGTAAGCGCGCAACTAGACCAAAACAAGCCATAAGAATAAGCACTGAAGAATCCGCTAGTGCTCTGCCAAGTTCGGTCGTTCCCGCTGCAACGCCAAAAGGGTCGCTAGGCTGTATGCCCTTGCGGCTTGCTAGCTCATAGGCCGCGTACCAAACAAGCGCCAAACCGATAAAAATAAGTGCTATCGCGGCACTGCGAACTGCTAGATGCTCTGAGATACCTACGATTGAGAGTGTTTTTATCGCTATGGCATAAACCCAACCACTCATTGGGCCTCGATCCAACATTGCTAAGCCCGCTAGGTTTGGGATCAACCAATCGCTAAGACCCCCTCTTGCCATCGTTAGCCCGACACCAAAGTTCGCTGCATCATCGGCTCGCCACGGGTCTCTACCAATTAGACCAGGAACTGCGTACAAAAAGCACAGCAATAAGAGCAGCCAGCGGGGTAGCTTGTTAGCCTGTAGATCGGTGACGAGAAAGGGTTTCAAACCGAGAGCTTATATATTTGACGAATTTTCTTTGGGACGCGCAAATAACAAAGGCAGCCTAAGCTGCCTTCATCTATCGATTCAGTGCATGAATCAGACAGTAAATTATGCCTTGCGAGCAAATTTTTGACGAAACTTCTCAACACGGCCAGCTTCGATAATCTTTTGCTGAGCGCCGGTGTAAAACGGGTGTGATTCTGAACTGATATCCAATTTCACGAGAGGATAATCTTTGCCATCTTCCATTTTGATGGTTTCACGGCTACCCATTGTTGAACGGGTAATAAACTTCACGCCACTTTGCATGTCTTGAAACACAACTTCGCGGTAGTTTGGGTGAATGCCTTCTTTCATCGCATCAGTCCTTTAGTAGTGTGGTAGCTATGTCCGCTGGCAACCCCTTGTTGAGCGAATCCATGCACCAAAGCCTTATATTATAGCTTGAGAAATCAATCTTTTCGGCCGAAGATCAGCCTTTTCTCATCATATCGAAGAATTCGGCGTTGTTTTTGGTCATTTTCATCTTGCTTAAGATGAATTCCATTGCGTCAAGCTCCTCCATGTCATGCAATATCTTGCGCAAAAGCCAAATTTTCTGCAGAACATCTTTAGGAATCAGCAACTCTTCGCGGCGCGTACCGGAGCGGTTGATGTCCATAGTTGGATACACCCGCTTTTCCATCATACGACGGTTCAGCAAGATCTCCATGTTGCCAGTGCCCTTGAACTCTTCGTAGATTACCTCGTCCATTCGGCTGCCGGTATCGATCAGGGCGGTGGCGATAATCGTCAGCGAACCACCTTCTTCCACATTTCGAGCAGCACCGAAGAAGCGCTTCGGGCGCTGCAATGCGTTGGCATCTACACCGCCGGTCAGCACCTTGCCAGAAGCTGGCACCACCGTGTTGTACGCACGGGCTAAACGAGTAATTGAATCTAAAAGAATGACAACGTCACGTTTATGCTCAACCAAGCGCTTGGCGCGCTCAATGACCATTTCAGCAACCTGAACGTGGCGGGTAGCTGGTTCATCGAAGGTAGAAGCAACCACTTCGCCTTTGACTGAACGCAGCATCTCAGTCACCTCTTCAGGGCGCTCATCTATGAGCAGCACGATGAGAGTGGTTTCGGGGTGGTTGGCGGTAATTGCATGTGCAATGTGCTGCATCATCACAGTTTTACCGCTCTTAGGGGGCGCAACAATTAAGCCACGTTGGCCTTTGCCGATTGGCGCGATCATGTCGATAATCCGCGCCGTAATGTTCTCATCTCCCTTAATATCGCGCTCTAAATTCAGCGGTTCAGTCGGGTGTAATGCCGTCAAATTTTCGAAAAGAATCTTATTTTTGGCAATTTCCGGGCTTTCGCCGTTAATTTTGTCGACTTTGACTAAAGCAAAGTAACGCTCGCCTTCTTTTGGTGTTCTTACTTCACCTTCGATGGCATCACCGGTGTGAAGGTTGAAGCGTCGAATTTGAGACGGAGAGATATAAATATCGTCGGTATTCGCTAAATAGGACGACTCTTGCGAGCGCAAGAAACCAAATCCGTCTGGCAATACTTCGAGTACACCGTCACCAAAAATCTGCTCACCCAGCTTGGCCTTCTTCTTGAGAATCGCAAACATGAGTTCTTGCTTGCGCAAGCGGTTGGCACTTTCGATCTCTAGGCCAGAGGCCATTTCGATGAGTTCAGACACATGGCGTGCTTTAAGCTCGGATAACTGCATAAGTATTTAATTGACCAGAGTTGGTGTGTGAGGTGAACGGAATGAAACAAATGTGGGGAAAGATATTTGACGTGCCTCAACCCCGAAAGGGGGATGGCCAGAGTCGAGGACATTCGACTTGAAATGATTGTAGCGGTTTTCTTGAAAAAAGAAATACCCGCTAGAAATCAGCGATTACATTTAGTAAGAGCTGCTCAAACTCTATAAATGGCTATCGAGAAATACCGTGAGCTGTGATTTTGATAACGCGCCGACTTTAGTCGCCGCAATTCCGCCATTCTTAAATAGCATCAAGGTCGGAATACCGCGTACGCCAAATTTTTGGAGAAGCGCTTGATTCGCGTCGGCGTCGATTTTCGCAATTTGTAATTTGCCTGCGTAATCCTTATCGACTTCGTCGAGGATGGGGGCAATCATCTTGCAAGGTCCGCACCATTCAGCCCAAAAGTCTACAAGTACTGGCGTGTCGGCATTCACCACTTGTGCTTCGAAGTCGTGCTCGTTTACATGTTTAATTGCCATAATTCAATCTCCTCTCTAAGGTTTCTAATTCAAATGCCCAGGTCTTTACATTAACACACAGGCCCAACTAAACCATTAACTGGGGTTGGCGCTAGTGGAGTTCAAGTGCCAGCCGTGAGTACACAAAGCACTGGTATTATGTCTAAGGCGGGCCCCCCCGCATCGTGGCGTGGTTAACCTGGTCAGGTCCGGAAGGAAGCAGCCACAGCCATTTACTGCGAGTGCCGGGGTTAAGGCTCGCCTTTTCACGTTCATACTTTTTAAAGTTAAAAATCGGCAGGGCATGAGTCATCAAGTACTGGCGCGAAAATGGCGGCCTAAGAATTTCGAATCGCTAGTTGGGCAAGAGCATGTGGTTAGAGCACTCACCCATGCCTTAACCACCCAGCGGCTGCATCATGCCTATTTGTTTACCGGCACACGAGGTGTCGGAAAAACGACCTTATCGCGAATACTCGCTAAATCACTCAACTGTGAAACAGGTATCACCGCAACGCCGTGTGGCAAGTGCGGTTCGTGTATGGACATTGATAGCGGGCGCTTTGTCGACTATGTGGAGATGGATGCTGCGTCCAACCGTGGCGTGGACGAAATGGCCGCAGTGCTCGACAACGCAATGTACGCGCCGACGGTTGGCCGCTACAAAGTGTATGTGATCGACGAGGTTCACATGCTCACCAACCATGCTTTCAACGCTATGTTGAAAACATTGGAAGAGCCGCCGCCGCATGTCTGTTTTGTGTTGGCAACCACCGACCCGCAAAAAGTGCCGGTAACGGTACTTTCGCGTTGCATGCAATTTAATTTGCGTAACTTAGCGCCGCAAACCATCGCCGAGCGCTTAACTTATGTATTGCAGCAGGAACAAATATCGTTCGATGATGCCGGCCTCATGCGTCTAGGTCGTGCGGCAAATGGCAGTATGCGCGATTCATTGTCGCTTCTCGATCAAGCCATAGCCTTTGGTGGCGGCACAGTAACTGATGCCATCGTGATGCAAATGCTTGGCCTCGTTGACTCGGTGTTTGTGCTGCATATTCTTGAATCGCTGCAAGCCGCCGATGGTGTCCGCATGGTTGGCTTAGCCGATGAATTGCAAGCCAATGGTGGTGCCTTCGAGCAAGTGTTGCTCGATTTAGCGCGCGAGCTGCAGCAGCTTGCCATGGCGCAACAAGGTTTGGGCGAGCATTCGGAGCAAAGAGTTGAAATGGCTAAAGCTTTCGGCCCGCAGGCTTTGCAGGTGTATTACCAAATTGCGATTCACGGAGTGAAAGATTTACCGTTAGCACCTGACGCGCATACCGGCTTCACGATGACGCTATTACGTTTGTTGGCGTTCGTACCGACTAGCGCTTCCGAGCCCGCTGCATCATGTAAATCTGCCCTTGGAGCTGCGCCGCAATCACGGCCTTCGTTGCAATCGGCGTTGGCCAAGCCATCTGCACCTGCTGCGAAGCCACCTATGCCTGTACAACGAGCAGCAACAGCGCCGCCACCGGAGCCCGTCGCTTCATCTATGGCCACAAGTGAAGCGCGAACTTTTGATGGCGATTGGCCTAACCTAGCTAGGCAGTTACGACTGATCGGTTTTGCTCAACAGTTTATGCAGCAAAGCCAACTCATTAGTTGCGAATCGAATGACCCTGGCTACACATTTAAGGTAAAGGTTCCGATTAAGATCTTGGCTGAATCTGCCAACGTAAATAAGGTGAAAGATGCGCTCACCAATTATTTTGGCCAACCTATAAGAGTCATGGCCGAAGTGGGTACAGTTGAGATGGGCACTGCTGCGCATGTGGTTGCCTCCGAGAAGGCAGAGGCGCAAGCCAGCGCTGAGGCTGCGATTGAGAATGATTCCTTCGTGCAAGGCTTGCAGAAAGAGTTTGGCGCTACCATCGTGCCCGGTTCGATCGCACCTTTGCCACAGACACTAAAACCTTAACGATTATTTTTTAAAAGGTATTGCTATGATGAAAAACCAACTCGCTGGATTGATGAAACAGGCCCAGCAAATGCAAGACAACATGAAGAAAATGCAAGATCAACTTGCATTGGTTGAAGTTGAGGGTCAGTCCGGTGCCGGTATGGTGAAAGTAACTGTCACCTGCAGAAATGACGTCAAGCGCATCACGATTGACCCATCGTTGCTTACCGATGATAAAGACATGTTGGAAGATTTAATTGTTGCCGCGATGAATGATGCTTTAAAGCGGGCAGAAACCACTGCCGCCGAGCGCATGGGCGGCGTTACTGCCGGTTTGCCTTTGCCACCTGGCTTTAAACTACCTTTTTAAGCTGCCGTTTTAAATTGCGTAAAACACCCTCGAGTCTGCCCGCGCTTTCGTCGCTCACCGCAGCATTGAAGTGTTTGCCAGGGGTTGGGCCAAAAACGGCGCAGCGCTTTGCTTATCATTTTCTTCAGCATGACAGAGAAGGCGCGGCACTGTTGGCCAATGCTCTTAATGATGCGCTGACAAGTGTTAAAAATTGCCTTCGATGCAATACCTTTACAGAACTAGACACCTGCGAAACTTGTGCCAGCCAAACCCGCGACGAGACTAGGCTTTGTGTTGTAGAAACTCCTGCAGATCAATTGATGATTGAGCAAACTTTGGCCTATCAAGGTTTGTACTTCGTCCTAATGGGGCGTTTATCGCCAATTGATGGAGTTGGCCCTAGCGATATCAACTTCGAACGTTTAGTTGGTAGGGCCTGCGATGGTATTGTGAAAGAAGTCATATTGGCCACCAACTTTACCCAAGAAGGGGAGGCAACTGCCCACTACATCGCCGAATCTTTGAAGGCAAAGGGTTTGGGCGTTTCTCGCTTGGCCAGAGGTGTGCCACTCGGCAGTGAGCTTGAGTATGTTGACGCCAGTACATTGGCGCAAGCCTTGCGAGAGCGCCGCTCACTGAGCGCTGTTGCTCAAATTGGCGAACCAAAAAGCTAAATAGAAAGCAAAGAAGAAAGTTATCCATGCTGGATCTATCTCAGGTCATTGGTGCGCTGGTTTTGTTGCTTGTTGGATTACTCGTCGGAGCAGTAGTCGCTTGGGTATTGCTGCGTAAACGCAAATCCAACAGACCAACCATCGTCGCACCCACGGTTTCTAGCCAGATTACAGAGCTTCGTTCCGTTGGTGAGTTACGAGTATTTAAAGGCGTGAGCAAAGATATCCTCACTCATGTTGATCATAGTTTTGGGGATTTCGGAAAAAAATACCTTAGCTGGGCCTTTACTAAAAAAAAGCTCGCCATGGTGTTTGAATTCGAGATGGACTTTAGCTATGACCTGCGAAGCCATGGCGTGACTCTCAGAAATGAACAAACCAATTCGGGCAGTGTCACCATTGTTACGTTGCCACCTTGCAAGGTCGATGTTTCTATTAAAGATATACGCTTTTATGATGAACAACGTGCCCGATTTTTGCCCTGGCTGCTGCCAGATCTTGTACAAGGGTTTTTCGATGGACGTTTTTCTGAAGATGACAAAAACGCATTGATAAGCGCTGCCAAAAGCCATGCCCTTGCGCAGGCCAACGAATTGTTTGTTCGATACAAGCCACAGGTAGAAACTTCAGCATTTATTACATTGAATGCAATGATGAAGCCTATGGGTGCGGAGCAAGTAAAAATTCAATTTGCGCAAGAGCAACCAGCAGTGAGTACCTCAGTTGGTGTTGAGGCGTTGCAACTGCCTTCGTCAGAACGAAGCTAACCACAATTGTGTTATTATTCAAAGGTTTAGCCGAACCTACCCAAAGTTAACTTTCCGCTCTTTTCTTACAGAATTTCGCGTAAAAAACAACAAACCTCCGACAATTTCGCCCAACTCTCGCCCGCTTAGAAGTCTTAGCGCAGGCAAAGGGTGCAGGCGCGGGCGGTTCCGGCTCTGGAGCCGTTTCTCATGACTAGCCAAGATACTTACCTGATAACCCCGTCGATAACCCCGAAATACCCGGATTTAGCCACATTGCTGGCTCCAAAAGCCACCGCAGCACTTGTGCTTGCAGATGGCACTGTTTTCCACGGATACTCGATTGGTGCTGCAGGCAGCGCAGTGGGTGAGGTAGTTTTTAATACCGCACTGACTGGATACCAAGAAATAATTACTGACCCCAGCTATTGCGGGCAGATGGTTACCTTGACATACCCGCATATTGGTAACTATGCAATCAACGAAGACGATATGGAGTCGCGTAAGATTTTTGCTTCTGGCCTCATTATCAAAGACCTTCCTTTGTTGGCATCGAACTTTCGCGGTAACTTAAGCTTAGATGCGTATTTACGTCGAGAAAATGTTGTCGGTATCGCTGGTTTAGATACTCGTAAGCTCACACGAATTCTTCGCGAGAAGGGCGCGCAAAATGGTTGCATCATTGCGCTCGATAAGGTTGGAGTTATTGATATTGCTGACGCTTTAGTAAGAGCCAAGGCTGCACCTAGTATGGCTGGGCTAGATCTCGCTAAAGTAGTTACGACTTCCGAGAAATACGAATGGACTGCGGGTACTTGGGCTTTAGAAGGTGGTTACACCAAGCCAGCCACTGACAAGTTTCATGTCGTCGCCTTCGATTTCGGCGTGAAGCACAACATTTTGCGATTATTAGCCGATCGCGGCTGTAAAGTGACCGTGTTGCCAGCGCAAGCAAGTGCCGCTGACGTGATGGCTTTGAAACCCAATGGTGTTTTTCTGAGTAACGGCCCTGGTGACCCTGAGCCTTGTGATTACGCCATCAAAGCGGCTAAAGAGTTGATCGAAAAAGGATTACCGACCTTTGGTATTTGCCTAGGCCATCAAATTATGGGTTTGGCCTCTGGCGCCAAAACGATGAAGATGAAGTTTGGCCATCATGGAGCCAACCACCCAGTAAAAGATCTCGATACTGGCAAGGTTTACATTACGAGCCAAAACCATGGTTTTGCAGTGGATGAGAAAACACTACCAGCCAATATGCGCATCACTCATGTATCTTTATTCGATGGCTCGATACAAGGTTTGGCAAGAACTGATAAGCCTGCATTTTGCTTTCAAGGTCACCCCGAGGCGAGCCCTGGCCCGCACGATATCGAATATCTTTTCGACCGCTTTGTGCAGTTAATGCAAAAGCACGTTTGAAATCTGTCCAATAAAAAATAAAACTAAAAAAAAAGTGAAGCTATGCCTAAGCGTTCCGATTTAAAAACAATCCTCATCATTGGCGCTGGCCCGATTATCATCGGCCAGGCTTGTGAATTCGATTACTCAGGTGCACAAGCCTGTAAAGCCTTGCGTGAAGAGGGCTACCGTGTGGTGCTGGTAAATAGCAACCCAGCCACTATCATGACCGACCCGGAAATGGCCGACGCCACCTATGTTGAGCCGATTACTTGGCAAGTGGTCGAGCGCATCATTGCAAAAGAGCGTCCAGATGCCATTCTTCCAACTATGGGAGGTCAAACCGCATTGAACTGTGCGCTCGATTTGCATAAACACGGCGTGCTCGAAAAGTATAACGTTGAGTTGATCGGCGCAAAACCTGAAGCGATAGAAAAAGCGGAAGATCGCCTAAAGTTCAAAGATGCCATGACATCGATTGGCTTAGATTCTGCTAAATCAGGTATTGCCCACAACATGGAAGAAGCATGGGCAGTACAAAAGCGTATCGGTGCTGAGGTTGGCACCAGCGGTTTTCCTGCGGTGATTCGTCCCAGCTTTACCCTAGGTGGCACAGGCGGTGGTATTGCTTATAACGCAGAAGAGTTCGAAACTATTTGTAAGCGTGGTCTAGAAGCTTCGCCAACCAGCGAGCTTTTGATTGAAGAAAGCTTAATCGGTTGGAAAGAGTTCGAGATGGAAGTGGTTCGCGATAGTGCGGACAACTGCATCATTGTTTGCGCTATTGAAAACCTAGACCCAATGGGTATTCATACGGGTGATTCAATTACGGTTGCACCCGCCCAAACGCTCACCGATAAAGAATATCAGTTACTGCGTAATGCCTCTATCGCCATTCTGCGCGAGATTGGTGTTGATACCGGTGGCTCAAATGTACAGTTCTCGATCAATCCGAAGAACGGTCGTATGACCGTGATTGAGATGAACCCAAGGGTGAGTCGTTCATCGGCCCTTGCCTCAAAAGCAACCGGTTTTCCGATTGCAAGAATTGCGGCTAAATTAGCGATTGGCTACACGCTTGATGAGCTACGTAACGAAATCACTGGCGGTGCAATGCCCGCATCATTTGAGCCAAGTATTGATTACGTGGTGGTGAAAGTTCCGCGCTTTGCTTTCGAAAAATTTCCGCAAGCAGATTCTCACTTAACGACTCAAATGAAATCGGTTGGCGAAGTGATGGCGATTGGCCGTACTTTCCAAGAAAGCTTTCAGAAAGCCTTGCGCGGTTTAGAAGTTGGCGTTGATGGTATGAACCAAAAAACGACTGACCGCGAAGTCATTGAAGAAGAATTAGGCGAACCGGGCCCAGAACGTATCTGGTATGTAGGTGATGCATTTGCGCAGGGCTTTAGTTTAGAAGAAGTCCATCAGCTCACTCATATAGATCCTTGGTTCTTGGCGCAAATCAAAGAGATTGTTGATATTGAGTTAGCGTTAGAAAAGCACACGCTTTCAGACTTAAGCAAAGATACTTTGCTCACGTTGAAGAAGAAGGGTTTCTCCGATCGTCGTTTGGCCTATTTGCTCGATAGTACTGAAACCGAAGTGCGTAAGACTAGGCACTCGTTTAACCTGCGCCCGGTGTATAAACGCGTGGATACGTGTGCGGCTGAATTTGCCACCACCACTGCATATATGTACTCAACCTATGAGGAAGAGTGCGAAGCGGCGCCTACGAATAACAAAAAGATTATGGTCTTAGGTGGAGGCCCAAATCGTATCGGCCAAGGTATTGAGTTCGACTATTGCTGCGTACATGCAGCGATGGCGTTGCGCGAAGATGGTTATGAAACCATTATGGTCAATTGCAACCCTGAAACTGTATCGACCGATTACGATACTTCTGATCGCCTTTATTTCGAGCCACTCACTTTAGAAGACGTGCTTGAGATCGTCGATAAAGAAAAGCCAATGGGCGTTATCGTGCAGTACGGTGGTCAAACCCCATTGAAGTTAGCGAAGCAACTTGAAGCAGCTGGTGTACCGATTATTGGTACGTCGCCAGAGTCGATTGATATTGCTGAGGACCGCGAACGTTTCCAGAAGTTGTTAGTCAAACTGGGGCTTTTGCAGCCGCCAAATCGCACTGCTCGTACCGAAGAAGACGCCTTGCGTTTAGCGGCAGAAATTGGTTACCCATTGGTGGTGCGCCCTAGTTATGTCTTGGGTGGTCGAGCCATGGAAATTGTCCACGAGCAACGGGACCTTGAGCGCTACATGCGCGAAGCCGTTAAGGTCAGCAACGACAGCCCAGTCTTGTTAGACCGCTTCTTGAATGACGCTATCGAAGTTGACGTCGATTGCTTAAGCGATGGCCAGCGAGTATTTATTGGCGGCGTGATGGAACACATCGAGCAAGCTGGTGTGCACTCGGGTGACTCTGCCTGCTCGCTTCCCCCGTATTCCTTATCTCCCGATGTGGTTGCTGAAATTAAGCGCCAAACCGCGATGATGGCAAAAGCGCTCAAAGTAGTTGGCCTAATGAATGTGCAATTTGCTATTCAACATGCCGATGGCAAAGACCTTGTCTATGTGCTTGAAGTAAATCCTCGAGCTTCACGCACGGTTCCGTATGTGTCCAAAGCAACCGGTTTGCAACTAGCCAAAATTGCTGCCCGAAACATGGTGGGGCAAACGCTCGACCAGCAAGGTATCTTCACTGAGATCACGCCACCGTATTTCAGCGTGAAAGAAGCCGTATTCCCGTTCGTAAAGTTCCCCGGTGTAGACACTATTCTCGGGCCAGAGATGAAATCAACAGGCGAAGTGATGGGTGTTGGTTACACGTTCGGTGAAGCATTTGTGAAATCGCAAATGGGCGCCAGTGTGAAGCTGCCCACGTCGGGCACAGTGTTCATTTCGGTAAAGCAACAAGACAAGATTAAAGCTGTAGGCGTGGCAAAAGATTTGCACGATATGGGGTTTAAGATTGTCGCTACCAAGGGCACGGCAGTAGGTATTTCTGAAGCTGGTATTCCCGTGACTATCGTGAATAAAGTACAAGATGGCCGCCCTCATATCGTTGATATGATGAAGAATGGTGAAATTAGTTTGCTGTTTAACAGCGTTGAGGAAAAACGTGGTGCAATTAGCGATTCTCGGTTGATTCGTACAACTGCTCTAGCGCAACGTGTAACCTACTACACCACGATTGCAGGAGCGCGTGCTGCAGTTGAAGGTATGAAGTATCTGAACGATTTAAACGTATACCCATTGCAAGATCTACATAAAACATTACCTGCTCAAAAGCAGTAAAAAAAGCTCTAACTGATATGCCTACAATTCCAATTACCGTTCTTGGTGCCGACATGTTGCGAGACGAGTTACACCGTTTAAAAACCGTTGATCGCCCTAATGTCATTACTGCAATCGCTGAGGCGCGTGCGCAGGGCGATTTGTCTGAAAATGCTGAGTATGATGCAGCGCGTGAGCGTCAAGGTTTTATTGAAGGCCGTATCGCCGAGATCGATTCCAAGCTATCGAATGCGCAAATAATTGACCCAACTAGCGTAAATGCCGAAGGTCGAGTCGTTTTTGGTGCAACGGTTGAGATGGAGGATTTAGAGTCAGGCTTGAAAGTTACTTACCAAATTGTTGGCGAAGATGAAGCCGACATTAAGGTGCACAAGATTTCAATTTCTAGCCCGCTGGCGCGTAGCTTAATCGGTAAGAGCCCGGGTGATGTAACCGAGGTAAAAGCTCCCGGTGGTGTTCGCGAATATGAAATTATCGACGTCCGCTACCTGTAGGCGGTTTTGCCGCTCTAGGCGGGCGTGCGCCGAATGTTGGGGTGCGAGAGCCTAAGCGCGGAGCTCTACCCGGGCGAGTCGGCTCTTCAAAGAACGGCTCGCGATAACCTTCGGTATAACGAAAAGGTTTTTTCTCCTCTTCCACTTTTCTTGGCGTTGAGAAGCGCTTACGAGGCTTCTCAGTAAGGCCATCAGCCGCCATTTTCTTTGGCAGATGCTCTTTTGGTTTGGCTTGTGGTTTAGGTTTATAAACAACCAGTTGTTTGCCTATGCTTTGTACTGCACCGCAATGTAGTGCAGTGGTGATTTGCTCGAGCATCAGTTTGCGTGCGTCTCTATCGTCACCCATAACTTTGATTTTGATAAGAGCGTGCGCCTTGAGCGCGCCGGCAATTTCTTTCATCACACCGGGTGTTAAGCCCTTATCGCCGATAATCACGACTGGGTTCAAATGATGGGCACTCGCTTTAAGCTCTTTGCGATCAGCTGAGTTGAGTGGCAGGCTTGGCATAGCTGCTAATAAAAATGGAGTAGTGGCGTTCATACCGCCATTGTAGAACGTGAGCAAGAATAAATTTAATGCCAATTGGTTAGCCAACCACATAAATGATCCTTATGTGAAATTGGCGCAAAAACACGGCTACCGCGCCCGCGCCGCTTTTAAGCTTCGGGAAATTGACGAACAGGACAAATTGATCAAACCAGGGATAGTCGCAGTCGATTTAGGTTCCACTCCCGGTGCTTGGTCACAGGTGTTGCGCGAAAAGCTCGCTAGGCCGGGCGAGCAGGGCATTTTTGGCAAGATTATTGCGCTTGATCTGCTACCGATGGAGCCAATTGCTGATGTTGACTTCATTCTGGGTGACTTTCGGGAAGCTGATGTGTACGAACAGCTCGAAACTCAACTGGAAGGCAATAAAGTTGATCTTGTCGTGTCTGACATGGCACCGAATCTTTCAGGCATTGGCATTTCGGACGCAGCCCGAATGAGTGATTTGATTGAATTGGCTGTGCAATTCGCCCGTGATCACCTTAAGCCTAATGGGGTTTTATTAGTGAAGTGCTTTCACGGAGGAGGCTACAGTCAGATTGTCGATCTATTTAAAGCTAATTTTGTTCAAGTTGCCCCTCGAAAACCCAAGTCTTCGAGAGATAAATCAGCTGAAACCTACCTTTTAGGGCGTGGCTTAAAACACAAACCTTCTGCCTAGCCCGAAATTCGACACCAAATTTAAATACGTTTATCGGTTTTTCTAAAGGGGCTTGCACTTGTTTTTGTTCATGCTTTGCCCAATAACAGTAAAATTGAACAATTATGAAAAGTTAGAGGCATTCCCTCTAGCAATCTTAGGAGCCACTTCTTGAACAATATGTTTTCTAAAGCCGCCATCTGGGTGGTGATCGCCGTAGTGCTTTTCACTGTATTTAAGCAGTTTGAAACGCGTGCTACTGGCGGGTCGTCAGGCCTTGTTGCCTATTCGGACTTCCTTGAAGAAGTTCGTTCAGGGCGAGTGAAAAACGTTCTGATACAAGAAGCGGGCGGCACCGCAGAAATTGTTGCGACGACCTCAGACGATAAGAAGTTCCGTACCGTGGGTACTTATTTGGACCGTGGCTTGATCGGCGATCTTGTGAAAAGCGGCGTGAAGTTCGAGGTCAAGCAGCGCGAAGAGCAATCCTTGTTGCTGAATATCTTTGTGTCCTGGTTCCCGATGTTGTTGCTCATAGGTGTTTGGGTGTTTTTCATGCGCCAAATGCAGGGCGGCGGCAAGGGGGGGGCCTTCTCCTTTGGTAAATCTAGGGCTAAATTGCTCGACGAAACTACGAACACTACGACTTTCGCCGACGTTGCTGGTTGTGATGAAGCCAAAGAAGACGTATCTGAATTAGTCGATTTCCTGCGTGACCCAACGAAATTCCAAAAGCTTGGTGGTCGCATTCCCCGTGGCGTGCTGATGGTTGGTTCTCCAGGTACTGGTAAAACTTTGTTAGCAAAAGCCATTGCTGGCGAGGCTAAGGTTCCATTCTTTGCTATATCCGGTTCAGACTTCGTGGAGATGTTTGTCGGTGTCGGTGCTGCCCGTGTTCGCGACATGTTCGAGAATGCTAAGAAGCAGGCCCCTTGCATTATCTTCATTGATGAGATCGACGCTGTTGGCCGCCAACGCGGAGCGGGCCTCGGCGGTGGAAACGATGAGCGCGAGCAAACTCTAAACCAGATGTTGGTTGAGATGGACGGTTTCGAGACTGGCCAAGGCGTCATCGTGATCGCTGCAACCAATCGTCCAGACGTACTCGACCCTGCGCTTTTACGTCCAGGTCGCTTCGACCGTCAAGTGATCGTGCCGTTGCCTGATATTCGTGGCCGTGAGCAAATTTTGAACGTTCATATGCGTAAGGTGCCAATTGCGTCTGACGTAAAAGGCGAAATTCTTGCCCGCGGTACACCAGGTATGTCTGGCGCCGACCTTGCCAACCTTGTGAACGAAGCCGCATTGTTCGCTGCCCGCCGTAATGGTCGCTTGGTCGATATGAATGACTTTGAAAAGGCCAAAGACAAAATCATCATGGGTGCAGAGCGCCGCACGATGGTGATGGACGACGAAGAAAAGAAAAACACGGCGTACCATGAGTCTGGCCATGCATTGATTGGTAAATTGTTGCCGAAGTGCGACCCAGTACACAAGGTCACAATCATTCCTCGCGGGCGCGCCTTAGGTGTAACGATGAGCTTGCCTGAAAAGGACAAGTACTCATATGACAAAGAGTTTATGTTGAATCAAATCGCCATGCTGTTTGGTGGCCGTATCGCTGAAGAAGTGTTCATGAATCAAATGACCACTGGCGCATCCAATGATTTCGAACGTGCGACTCGTATCGCTCGCGATATGGTGACCCGCTATGGTATGAGCGAGAAGCTCGGGCCTATGGTTTACGCTGAAAATGAAGGCGAAGTATTCTTAGGTCGTTCGGTTACTAAAACCACCAACGTTTCTGAGCACACTATGCAAGAAGTTGATGGTGAAGTTCGCAAAATTATCGATGAGCAATATGCGCTGGCACGCAAGTTGATCGAGGATAACGCCGACAAAATGCATGCGATGGCGAAAGCTTTGCTGGATTTCGAAACTATTGATGCTGATCAGATCAATGACATCATGGCAGGCAAGCCACCACGCCCACCTCGCGAGGCTGGCAAATCTAGTGGCTCTGGAGGTAGTGACTCCTCTACGCCTAGCGCTCCAGCAACCGCTACGCCAGTTGAGCCACCTGTAGAGCCAACGAACGCACCTGCTGCGCCGTAAGCTCCTAACTACCTAAAGCTTGGCAATGAATTCGTTGCCCTCGCGAATAGCGGCCACATTAACGTGTGGCCGTTTTGTTTTGCCCTTGAGCAAACCATTGGTTATGGGCATTGTGAACGTTACCCCGGATTCGTTTCAGGCCGAGGGCCGCTATAACGATCCGACGGCAGCAATAGCCCACGCCCGTCGGTTGATTGAGGAGGGCGCAGATATTCTTGACGTTGGTGCTGAATCGACTCGGCCTGGCTCAGCCTCGATTACCGTTGCCGAAGAATTAGGGCGATTATTGCCAGTTTTGGCTGCGCTGATAGATCTACAAGTACCTATTTCGGTAGACACTAGGCACCCAGAGGTGATGCAAAAGGTTATCGACCTTGGCGTCGATATGATTAATGATGTGGCAGGTTTTCGTTCGGCAAAGTCGAAAAAGGCGGTTTTAATGGCAAAATCGAGCCGTGCTGTTGCTTTATGTGCAATGCATATGCAAGGTGAACCGTTGACGATGCAAGACGCGCCCGCTTATCGGAGTGTGGTCGCTGAAGTTCAAGAATTTTTCTACCTTACCTACAAGGAGCTTATTGACGTAGGTATTGCACCGCAAAGAATTGTTTTCGATCCGGGTATTGGGTTTGGTAAAACCGTTGAACATAACGTGCAGCTTATTCAACAATTGAAAGATTTGGTTTCTGGATTGCCGTTTCCGGTCGCGACTTTGGTTGGCCTGTCCCGTAAGTCGCTGATTGGTGCGTTAACAGGTAAAGCCCCGAATGAACGGATGGTTGGTAGCGTGGTCGGAGCTATCGCAGCGGTGCAACACGGGGCCAACATTGTGCGAGTGCATGATGTAGCGGCAACAGTTGATGCGTTGAAAGTTTGGCAGGCACTAGCGGTTTAAATCGGCAAGTTGCCTATATACAAGATTAGATTGATAGATTGGAAGTGGTCATGTCTCGTAAATATTTCGGTACTGATGGCATTCGTGGTGAAGTTGGTAAATCACCAATTACGCCAGATTTCGTCATGCGCTTGGGTTATGCTGCAGGCATCGTTTTGCAAAGCCGTCGCTCGCTCGGGCAACGCCCCAGTGTGCTGATTGGTAAAGACACCCGTATTTCTGGTTACTTGCTGGAGGCTGCATTAGAAGCAGGCTTTACATCCGCAGGTGTCGATGTTGTAAAGACTGGCCCCATTCCGACTCCGGCCGTGGCTTACTTAACCCGTGCACTGCGCCTATCAGCCGGCCTCGTGATTAGTGCCTCGCACAACCCTTATTACGATAACGGTATTAAATTCTTTTCTGCAGACGGCAATAAGTTACCAGATCAAACAGAGCTAGAAATTGAAACCACGCTTGATAGCCCATTAGGCTGTACGACTTCCGACAAACTAGGCCGTGTTCGCCGAATGGAAGATGCCGCAGGCCGTTATGTCGAGTTTTGTAAAAGCACATTTCCGGATGATTTGGATTTGCGTGGCATGAAAATCGTGCTCGATTGCGCCAATGGCGCAGCGTATGAAACTGCACCACATGTGTTTCATGAATTAGGTGCCGAGGTGATTGCCATCGGCAATAAACCAGATGGCTTGAACATTAATCTCAATGTTGGCGCTACCCACCCGGAAACACTTCGTAAAGCCGTGCTTGAAAACCATGCCGATTTAGGGATTGCACTTGATGGGGATGCCGATCGGCTGATCATGGTTGACGCCAGCGGTCGAATCTACAACGGCGATGAGTTGCTTTACGTGCTGGTGAAAGATCGACATGCCCAATCACATGTCGGTGGCGCTGTAGGTACCCTTATGAGTAACTTAGCACTTGAACAGGCGTTTAAAAAGCTTGGTGTCGGCTTCGCCAGGGCAAAGGTCGGTGATCGCTACGTGCTTGAGCAGTTACAAGAACGTGGTTGGTTGTACGGCGGTGAAAGCTCTGGCCATATTCTCGCACTCGATTGTCATACGACCGGCGATGCCACGATTAGTGCGCTACAAATCCTCGCCGCTATTAAGCGCAGTGGGTTGCAGTTGGCAGATTTGTTGCGTGAGTTGCAGCTCTTCCCGCAGCGATTAATTAATGTCACGGTGACTAAGGATTTCGATTGGAAAACCCACGTCGGGTTACAACAAACTCAACACGATGTTGAGTCAGAATTGGGTGACGATGGTCGCATTTTGATTCGTGCATCTGGTACCGAGCCTTTACTTCGATTCATGGTCGAAGCCAAGACTCAAACGCAAGCCGATGTCATGGCAAAGCGGCTTGCGGAAGCGATTGCTTAGGCCACCAATTCGACGCATGAAGCTCGCGAATGGCGCAGATTTTCTACCTGCGCTATAATCTAAGTCTTCGGGGTATAGCTTAGCCTGGTATAGCGCCTGCTTTGGGAGCAGGAGGCCGGAAGTTCGAATCTTCCTACCCCGACCAATATTTTCGGTTTGCCAAGTAAGACAAAAGAGTCTCTGCCCGTAGCTCAGTTGGATAGAGCATCAGCCTTCTAAGCTGAGGGTCACAGGTTCGATCCCTGTCGGGCAGACCAATTGAAGATCAATGGTGGTTGTAGCTCAGTGGTAGAGTCCAGGATTGTGATTCCTGTTGTCGTGGGTTCGAACCCCATCAGCCACCCCAAATAGAAATCCCCGCGCCTGCGGGGATTTTTTTATTTTGGCTGAGGGAGCCAACAGTTTGGCTCCCGCTTGGGGTTCGAAGGGGTTGGCCTACCGGCCACGCGGCGGGCTAACTAGCCTCGCGCTTGAAAGCGCTCATCGTCTACGCGGGGCAAGGCATGCCTTGCCTTTTTCCGCTTCGACCCCCATCAGCCACCCCAAATAGAAATCCCCGCGCCTGCGGGGATTTTTTTATTTTGGCTGAGGGAGCCAACAGTTTGGCTTCCGCTTGGGGTTCGAAGGGGTTGGCCTACCGGCCAACCAGCGGGCTAACTAGCCTCGCGCTTGAAAGCGCTCATCGTCTACGCGAGGCAAGGCATGCCTTGCCTATTTCCGCTTCGACCCTCATCGGCCACCCCAAATAGAAATCCCCGCGCCTGCGGGGATTTTTCATCGATAATGCCCACGCCCGCCATGGTGCCCATTGGAGTATCCGTGATGGCCACCGTGGAAGCTGCCTCCTCGAATCACCACCACAGGGCGAGGAGCGTATCCATAACCATAGCCATAGGGCCTCACAATGACTGGCGCGTAGGCGGTTACAGGGTAGGTGGGTTGAGCGTAAGTTGGGCCATAATCAGGGCTATATAATGGTGCCGGTTGCACGTAGGTAGTCGCTGGTGCCACATAGCCAAGTTGAGCCACGCTCAATTGAATATACGGGCCCGGGTCGATCGCGCTGAACATCGTGAATAAGCGCCCCTGGTATTCATAAACAACGTTATAGCCATCGTTAACGTTTTGAGTAATGACTTGATTCGAGCAAGTCTGATTTTTGTAAGCATCAAAAGTGCATACCAGTTTGGGTGTTTGCACCTGCCGGATGTTCGGAGTAAGAGACACCACTCGAGCAACTTCCTGAGCTTGGGCCGCAGTTGCAGCCGCGCCGAGCGAAGTGAGCATTGCCAAAGAAATAACAATTTGTTTTGTGCAGATTGATCTCATAAGTGTCTCCAAAGTCGATCAGGTTGCGAGTAATCAGCCCTGTAAGGCTAATAACGTCAGAATAGCGGTTTGGTGGTCAGGATAACTCGCCTGTTATCTTGGTTTTACATTTGTTACTTATTAAATCGCTCTAACCTCTCTTTAAAATCAAAAAAATGACTCAAGACGAACTGAAATTAGCTGCTGCCCGTAAAGCTCTCGATTATGTTGTTGACGGCAGCATTATTGGAATTGGCTCTGGCTCAACGGTGAACATCTTTATTGCCGAGCTTAGTAAAGTGAAGCATCGAGTAAAGGCGGCGGTATCGAGTTCCGAGAAAAGTAGCCAACTACTGCGCGAACAAGGTATCGAAGTTCTCGATTTAAACTCGGTGGAAAGCTACCCTGTTTATATCGATGGAGCCGACGAGATCAACCACAAACTTGAAATGATTAAGGGTGGGGGCGCCGCACTCACTCGGGAAAAAATCGTCAGCGCAGTGGCCGATAAATTCGTGTGCATTGTCGATCAATCAAAACTCAAAAATGTACTTGGCGCTTTTGCATTACCGGTCGAAGTTATTCCGATGGCTAGGGCCCAAGTCGCTAGAGAATTAGCGAAGCTTGGCGGCACACCCAAATGGCGCGAAGGCCTGATTACCGATAACGGCAACATTATTCTGGACGTTGCAGGTTTACGAATTGAGCACGCTTCAGCGCTTGAAGCGCAAATTAATCAAATCACCGGTGTGGTAACTAATGGTTTGTTTGCCTGTCGACCTGCAAGTATCGCGCTGATTGCGTCGCCTACGGGTGTGCAAGTGCTTTCTAAATGACTATAAGCCGTTTGTTGTCGGGGGCTTTTATAAATCGCGCGAGGCTGCAAGCCGTAAAGCTTCTGGCTACGCTCAAAGTGTTCCCTTGGCGCAATACGGCTGCAGTACTTCGCGAACGCTTTCGGGAAGACCATCTCGGCTTAACCGCGAGTAGCTTAACGTTTACAACGATGATTGCGCTAGTGCCCTTGTTTACTCTGGCACTTGCAGTTCTCACTGCTTTTCCGATGTTCGCGAAGATGCAGGGGGTATTGCAGCAGTGGCTCATCGAAAGTTTGATTCCCCCAGATATTGCGCGAAATGTGCAAGGGTACTTAAATCAGTTTTCGAACAAAGCAACGCATATGGGGGCCATTGGCTTGGCGCTGTTTCTAGCGTCCGCGTTGGCTTTGATTTTTACGATTGACCGAACCTTAAATAGTATTTGGAGAGTGAAGCGACCAAGGCCCTTTGCTCAGCGTGTGTTGGTGTATTGGGCTGGGCTAACATTGGGGCCAGTACTGCTCGCTGCCAGCCTGACGATTACGTCATATCTGTTGACTGCATCGACGGGTGTGGTTGGCGCTTTACCTGGAGGTGTGGCGTTCATATTAAACACATTGCAATTTGCGCTCTTGGCTAGCGGTATAGCGACTCTGTTTCGCTACGTTCCCAACACAACGGTGCGATGGTCTCATTGCTGGACGGGTGGGTTGTTTGTTGCTGCTGGCTTTGAAGTAGCCAAGAAGTTACTGTCGCTTTATCTGGCGAGTGTGCCGACCTACTCAGCCGTATACGGTGCGTTTGCAACAGTACCGATTCTTTTGCTATGGATTTACATCGCTTGGGCAATTGTTTTATTGGGGGCAGTGATATCGGCGTACTTGCCAAGCTTGTTGCAAGGTGTTGCCCGGCGAGGTGGTACGCCAGGTTGGCAATTTCAATTGTGTATAGAAGTCATTCAACATCTTTATGAAGCACGGGGAACATTGAGCAAGGGTTTGAAGTTATCGCAGTTAGCGGCCAACATGCAAGTGAGTGATTTGCAACTTGAGCCTGTGATAGAAGCGTTAGGTGAACAAGACTACGTGAATGAAATTGCTGATGGCAGTGGGCGGTATGTGTTGCTTTGCGAGCCGCAGCAGATTGTTATGGCACCATTAATTGAAAAGCTTTTGCTCGCGGACTCTCCGGCGGCGAGCCGGTTTTTACAAAAAAGCGGAGTTTCGGCATTGAATGGGCAGGATGTGTTGTGACTCTCACTTTCGAATCATTTGTCACAAGTTGTAGCCTGAGAGGCAACTATGGCACTTTTTCTGCGGCGAAAATTGGCTTGGAAAATACGCTAGTTTATTTCCGGGCTAGGGTTCACACGGCGACATAAAAGACAAGTGGTTGCTCGACTAACTTGACTTGCGCAATTTTCCAAAAATCGTAACTAGCGCTAATATAGATGCGCCCACTAAGAGCCCAACGACGCCATCGCCTAGCGTTGGCACTAAGAACGCAGCGAACCCCTTGCCGAGGATCGGTTCTACAAATTTCGTGATCGCCTCAACTGCGCGATGCAGTTGTGGAATGCCGTGAACAATAATGCTGCCGCCCACCAAAAACATCGCGATGGTACCAACCACCGAAAGTGTTTTCATGAGCCAAGGTGCAAACCACAATATTGCGCGGCCGATAGCTTGTGAGGTGCTGCTTATTTTTTGAGTTAGCCACAAACCGAAGTCATCAATCTTCACGATTCCTGCAACCAAGCCATAAACGCCGAAAGTCATCAGTATGCTGATACCGACGAGTACCGTGATTTTTTGAGTAATGCTCGCCGTGAGCAAAGTACCGAGAGAAATCACAATTATTTCGGCAGACAAAATAAAGTCGGTGCGAACAGCGCCCTTAATTTTGTCCTTTTCCATTTCTACCAAATCGACTTCCTTATCGGCATTGGCAGACAGAATCTTTTGGTGATGGGCTTGATCCTCATCCTTCGAATGTAGAAACTTGTGGGCGACTTTCTCGAAGCCTTCAAAACACAGGTAGGCTCCACCAACCATAAGTAATGCGATAGTCACCCAAGCGGGCAAAAAAATGTTTATCGCAAGGGCAAGGGGCACCAAAATCACTTTGTTGATCATTGAACCCTTGGCTACCGCCCACACCACAGGTAACTCACGGTCTGCCTTGACCCCCGCTACCTGTTGCGCATTTAAAGCTAAATCATCACCAAGCACACCGGCAGTTTTCTTTGCGGCGACTTTAGTCATCACAGACACATCATCGAGAATAGTGGCTATGTCATCGAGTAAAGCTAAAAGACTACTTGCCATTGTTTGTTTCCTTGCGTAGCCAATCGATTACGGCTAATAATTAAACTGAAGTTTGCCTTGACTGCTCATTGCGCGGATGGGTAAAGGCGCGGTATAGGTTGGTGTGAGGCTTATCCAACCCGGTAGCGCTTGCGACAGAAGTCTTCGAGTGCTGCTAAAACTATCTGTAAATTATCTTGCAAGGTTTTGAAACCGTCATGAGGTTCCAAGCTGTACTCATCCATATACAGTTTGCGATTTAATTCCAACTGCATGCTAAAGCGCCGTGATTCGGGTTCGCTATAAGCGCGAATGAGTTCCACGCCTTTGTAAGGTTTGTTCACCCAGCAGTCGTAACCCAGTTGCTCGAACTGTTCTTGCAAGAAATTGGTAATTGCAGGGTCGTTCGTGGTCGAATCTCTGTCGCCTAACACCACATCCGGGTGTATTAGGCCAGGATGATCGGTGCCGAATTTTTCTGATACGCTGGGCATAGAATGGCAATTAATATGCATGAAGAAATCGTGTTCGGCAAAGACGTCATCGAGTAAGGTACTTACTGCGTCATGGTAGGGTTGCCAATAAGTTCTTACTCGATGCGCATAGTCGTCCCGGGTTAATAATTTGTCATAGATGGGTGTGCCGTCATCCAACATGCGCCAAATTAGGCCTTTGCCTAGCTTCGCTTTTGATGACACTTCAACGTTAGATGTCCAATCGCCTTCGAAAAGCACAGGGTCGATTTCTTGTGCTGAACGGTTCGCGTCGATGTAACTGCGCGGGAAGTTCGCGGTCACCATTGGGTAATCTGCTTCTTGCGCGAAGCTGTAGAGTTTTTCGACATGGGTATCTTCGGCGCGCCTAAGCGCTTGGAGCGGCGGGGTGTACGCAAAGTCGTCAGGATAATTTACGCCCGAATGTGGGGAGTCGAGAACGATGGGAAATCTACATCGTCGGAGAATTGAAATTGCTTCTAGGGGTGGGGTTGTGCTCATCACAGACTCTTTACATTAGTTACTCAAACTCCGCAGTTCATGAATCGGATTCATGATCCGTAGTGTAGCTCCGAACTGCGGTGATTATGAATCTGCTCAATGAGGTGCCCTACGGAGCGGGATCAAGGAGGAGCCCGAAGGGCGGGGGACACCCGCGTAGTAGGGTATCTTGTTGAGCTGCTGGTTGGAATAAGAACGGTTAGTTCGTGGGCGGTACGTAGCCCGCTGCTTTATCGCCACCATCTCCGAAGAAGTACGCCTCCATCTGCGTCGCAAGATACTTACGAGCCCGAACATCCGCCAAATTCAAACGATTCTCGTTCACCAACATAGTTTGGTGCTTCAACCAAGCGCCCCAAGCTTCTTTGCTCACTTGCTCCCAAATCTTTTTACCTAATTCGCCGGGGTAAGGCGCGAAATCTAGGCCTTCACCTTCTTTTTGTAGCTTAATGCACTGCACGGTTCTGGTCATATTATCTTTCGGTGTAATTTTGTTTAAAGTTGTTTAACTAACACCTGCGATTTGCGCTGGTGGTTATAAGTTTTTTGGCGGCTCTCAGGCATTGCGGTCACATCGGCGACAACGAAACCGCGCTTAAGGAACCAATGGGCACTGCGTGTTGTCAGCACAAATATTTTGTCCAACCCCAGTGCTTTTGCGCGTTGCTCGATGCGTCGTAACAAACGTTCGCCATCGCCTTGGCCTTGCACTTGGGTGTTAACTGCAAGGCAGGCCATCTCGCCCATGCGCGCTTCTTTATACGGATTGAGTGCGGCACAGCCAAACAAAATACCGTCGTGCTCAATAACGCTAAAGTTAGCGATATCGCGTTCTATGCTGCCACGATCCCGTTTTACCAATGTGCCATCGGCTTCTAACGGCGCGATGATAGAAAGAATGCTACCCACATCATCAATCGTGGCTTCACGTAGCGCCTCTAGCGTTTCTTCCACCACCATAGAGCCAATACCGTCGTGCAAGAAAAGCTCTAGCAATACGCTGCCATCTAATGCAAAGGGCAATATGTGTGCTCTGGCTACGCCACCTTCACAGGCTTGTAAGGCGAAGCGCAGGTAGTAAGCAGCTTCAGAGCTTAGGTAGTTGTCTTTGAGAATTTGCTGGGCGGCATCTTCGCTTACCTCAGTAAGTAGTTTGCCGGATTTATCGTGTACGCCGGGTGTTTCGGTGATGTAGATGAGTTTGTCTGCATCAAGCGCAATCGCAACTTTGGCTGCAACGTCTTCCATCGACAAATTAAACGCTTCGCCAGTTGCTGAGTAGCCCAATGGAGACAACATGACCACTGCCTTAGCACCTAATGCCATGGCGATAGTGTCTGTATCGATTTTGCGAACCATGCCGGTGTGCATGAAATCGACACCATCGACGATACCGATAGGGCGAGCAGAAATCAAGTTGCCTGAAATTACCTTAATGGCTGAATGGGCCATTGGAGTGTTCGGTAAGCCTTGCGAAAAGGCAGCTTCGATATCTAAACGTAGCTCACCGGCAGCTTCCTTAGCGCATTCGAGCGAGATCGGATCGGTAATTCTTTGGCCGTGGCTGAACTTGCTCGCCACGCCGCGCAAACGCAATTGTTCTTCGACTTGGGGCCTAAAGCCGTGAATCAATACAATATGCATTCCCAAAGCATGTAAAAGACTAATGTCTTGGACGATGGTGGGCAAAGCGCCTGCTTGAATGGCTTCACCGCACAAACCCACTACAAATGTTTTGCCTCGGAAAGCATGGATGTAAGGGGCTACTGTGCGTAACCAAGTAACAAATTGTTCTGGTGCCAACGACAGAGACACAGGCGCGGTCGCCGTGATTGTTTGAGCAATGGGTTGAACAACCGGTTGGACAGGCATGTTTGCTAAGGAATTTGTGTGAGTACTCATTTACGAAAATTATAATCGCGTAATGCAACAGCCTTTAAAGACAGAACCTTTATTTACTGAGGAGTTTCTAAACTTCCCTGAAAACTTACCCGTAAGCGGCCGCCGGCAAGAGATTGCTGAGTTGATAGCGGCTAATCGCGTTGTGATCGTTTGCGGCGAGACTGGTTCGGGTAAAACCACTCAATTACCGAAAATTTGTACGCTTGCAGGTTGTGGCACACGCGGCCTGATCGGCCATACCCAGCCTCGCCGGCTTGCGGCAACTACCGTTGCCAAACGTATTGCTGATGAGCTTAAAAGTGCCATTGGCGTTCATGTGGGCTACAAAATCCGTTTTAATGAGAAATTTTCAACCGGTGCAAAATTCAAGTTAATGACTGACGGCATTTTGCTCGCCGAAACGTTAAGCGACCCGTTACTGAAGGCTTACGACACCATCATCATCGATGAGGCCCATGAGCGCAGCTTAAATATTGACTTTCTCTTGGGCTATTTGAAGCAATTGCTTGATGGGCCTAGGAAGGATCTAAAAGTCGTGGTTACTTCGGCCACGATTGACGCCCAACGCTTTGCCGATCATTTCACTTTCGACGGTAAGCCTGCACCGGTAGTTGAAGTATCTGGCCGCTTGTATCCGGTTGAAGTTCGATACCAGGGCCCGGAAAAAACCGCAGCGCAGCGAGCCGAGCAGCAAGACGATGATGATGAAGATGATTTACCCGCTCAAATTGAGGCTGCGATTGAGGGCTTATGGCGCGAGCAAATGGGCGATGTATTGGTTTTTTTGCCGGGTGAGCGGGAAATTCGCGAAGCAACAGATCACTTTAGGCGTTTAACCGCCAGACAAAGCTCTCGTTCGCATGGTGCTTTTAAAGGCGTGTTTGGTCGTCCCGGTATCGAAGTTTTGTCACTCTTTTCGAAGTTAGCGGCGAACGAGCAGCAACTTATCTTCACTTCAGGGCAAGGTACGCGCATTGTTTTTGCGACCAATGTGGCTGAAACATCGGTGACTGTGCCGAATATTCGCTATGTAGTCGATACGGGAACAGCGCGAGTAAAGCGATATCGATATCGTTCAAAGGTTGAGCAACTGCAAGTCGAACCGATTTCGCAAGCGGCAGCTAATCAAAGAGCAGGGCGTTGTGGTCGAGTAATGGACGGTGTCTGTGTGCGTCTTTACGATGAAGCCGATTTTTTGGGGCGCCCTAAATTCACTGATCCAGAAATTCTTCGTTCTTCGTTAGCCGCCGTCATTCTTCGTATGAAGGCGTTAAAGCTTAAATCGATTGAAGAGTTTCCGTTCATTGAGCTGCCAAGTAAAAAAGCGATTGCTGACGGCTACGATTTACTGCATGAGTTAGACGCAGTTGACCAAAGAGGTGTCATTACCCCCATGGGTCAGCAGCTTTCGCGTTTGCCGCTAGACCCTAAAGTCGGGCGCATGCTCTTGGCTGCGAAGGCAAACAATTGCTTGACTGAAGTATTAATCATTGCCAGCGCCTTAAGCGTGCAAGACCCTCGCGAGAGGCCGATGACGGCCCAGCAAGCTGCCGACCAACAGCACAAACGATTCGCCGATGAAAAGTCGGATTTCATGAGCTTTGTGAAACTATGGAATTACTGGCTGGATGTGCAAAAGCAGCATGGCGGTAGCGGCCAGTCGAAGCGGTCTGTGGCTATGCGCATGGATAGAGAGTTCATATCTTCTAAGCGCTTGCGTGAATGGGCCGACGTACATTCGCAACTATCTGATGCAGTCAATGATTTGCATTGGGGAGCGAAAAAGAACGAGACTGAAAAGTCTGTACCAGCTTCAGTTGTGCTTTCGGAAGAGAAAGCCTTGCAAGCTAAGAGCGATGCAATCTCCAAAAGCTTACTTACGGGCCTCCTAGGAAATTTAGGTTTCAACCCTGTCGATGAATCTGGCTACATGGGTACGCATCAAGTGCGCTTCATGATTCACCCTGGCTCCGGTTTGGCGAAGAAACCACCGCGCTGGGTGATGGCTGCGGAGTTAGTCGAAACCACTCGTTTGTATGCCAGAGCCGCTGCGAAGATCGAGCCGACGTGGATTGAGCAAGCCGCTCAACATTTGATTCAAATTTCTTACAACGAACCGCATTGGGAAAAGCAAGCTGGGCAAGTAGTGGCGTTTGAGCGTGGCATGCTGTACGGTTTGCTTCTTTACTCCCAACGTCGAGTAAATTATGGGGCGAAAGATCAAAAACTAGCCCGTGAGCTTTTGATTCGATCTGCGCTTGTGAATGGTGATTGGGAAAGCAAGCTGCCGTTTTTCGAGCATAACCGCGGCTTAATTAAAGATATTGAAAAGCTAGAACATCAAATTCGCCGTCCAGATTTGTTGGTGGATGATGATTTGCTTTGCCAATGGTTTGATGCGCGTATTCCAGAGCATGTTTGGTCCGCAATTGCGTTAACCAAATGGTGGCAAGAAGCGTCGAAAGAGGACCCAAAACTTCTTTACCTTGATCGCGATTTACTCTTGAAAAAAGATGCTGGCATCGATGATAGGAGCTTTCCTAAGTTGCTGGCGATGCGTGGCTTTCAGTATCGGTTGGAGTACAAGTTCGATCCGTCTGCCAATGACGATGGCGTAACGATGGTGCTGCCAATTTACGCGCTGAATCAAGTCGACGCCGAACGTTGCGAGTGGCTGGTACCGGGAATGTTGGTTGAAAAAGTCGCCGGGTTAGTGAAAACATTGCCACCTAAATGGCGCCGTCACTTCGTCCCGCTGAATGCGTATGCCGAGAGGTTTATCGAGCGTACTTGGGTATGGAAAAATGATGAGGAGCCGCCCAAGAAAAGCCTGGTCACTGCCCTGCTCAATGATTTTCAAGAGCATGAAGGCTTAAAGCTTACGCCTACTGATTTTCGATTCGAGGCCCTAATCGCTCATAGCCAAATGAACTACAAGTTGGT
>JAYWIG010000144.1:0-3570 GCA_043789035.1 Betaproteobacteria bacterium | reverse complement strand
CATCGCCTGTTTTTGCTATTCCATCGATAGTGACCCCATATCGAAACTTCACGCCCATGGCTACACAACGCTTGGCTAACTCTTGAGTAAAGATGTAGCAATCGCCAGTTTCATCCCCCGGCAGCTGAAGTGCTCCTGTAAGCTGGCCAACTGTCGATACCAAACCTGGCTCCAATTCAACTAAGCGTTTCAAGCCCACTGAACTACGCGTCGCATCAATGAGTTCGTGAGCAATACCCATGCTCTCCAAAATTCGAATATCTTTTTGCGCCGCCTCTAATTGCTTAGTCGTGCGGAACACTTGCAAAGTCCCGCCCTGCCTACCTTCGTAGGCAATACCCGTTTCAGCCCTTAACGCCTTCAAACAATCACGACTATATTCGGCGACCCGAAACATGCGCTCTTTATTTAAGTCGTAAGCCGACGAGGTGCAGTTCATTAACATTTGGAACATCCACCGCAGCTGAAACAGTGAGCCATCCAACCGTACGGCTAAGGGAGCGTGTTCTTGAAACATCCATTTCAAGGCTTTCATAGGTACCCCTGGTGCCGCCCAAGGCGTTGCATACCCTGGAGATATCTGGCCGGCGTTCGCAAAGCTAGTTTCTAAACCGGGTGCGGCTTGCCGATCAAGCACCGTGACCTGATATCCTGCTTTCGCAAGGTAGTAGGCACTAGCCACACCGATGACACCTGAACCCAAGATAGTTACCTTCATAAACTCACCTTTACCAATAAACGAATACGTTAAATATATGCCTAGTTTATGAAATTTCACCAGTAAAAATGACTAAATTTTCTTGATTAACCGCATTTATTCTTGTATAAGTAAATTTACACAGGAATAAACATGAGAATAAAGTCAGAAAACGTGAGAGCCCTAGACCGCATCGATTTACGGGTGCTCAAAGAGCTTCAAAAGAACGCGCGAATCTCGATGACCGAACTGGCGGAAATGGTCGGCCTTTCTATCACGCCCTGCGCCGAACGCATCAAGCGGCTAGAGCGTGATGGTTTTATCACCGGCTACCATGCTCGACTAAACCCGCAAGCGATGGGGCAATCATTACTGGTTTTTGTCGAAATCAAGTTGGCGGCGAAATCTGGCCAAATGTTTGAAGAGTTTAAAAAAGAAGTACGCAAGCTTCCCAATGTTTTGGAATGTCATCTAGTGTCGGGCGATTTCGACTACCTCATCAAAGCTCGAATTCCAGAAATGAATGCCTATCGCCGACTCTTAGGTGACATGCTGCTCACTCTACCCGGCGCAAGAGAATCACGAAGCTATATCGTGATGGAAGAAGTGAAAGAAACGCTCGAACTCACTATTGAGTAACGATTCACCAAGTTTGGTTTTAAAAAAGAAACGACATGAGTAAATTTGACTACAACCTAATCGTCATCGGTGGTGGCACTGCCGGGCTAATCACCGCAAATGTTGCTGCTCAAGCAAAAGCGAAAGTAGCGCTGGTCGAAAGGCATCTGATGGGGGGTGATTGTTTAAATACGGGTTGCGTGCCGAGCAAAGCGCTCATCGCCAGCGCAAAACTTGCTCATCACGCTCGTCGAGCCGAAGAGTTTGGTATAAAAATCAATGGCAGTATAGAAGTCGATTTTCCAAAGATCATGGGCCAAGTACAAAACATTATCGACTACATTGCCCCCATCGATAGCAGAGAACGTTATCGCGGTTTAGGCTGCGATTGCTTTGAAGCACAAGCCACAGTTATCTCAAAGCATGAAGTAAAAATTGGCGAAAAAACATTCACTACTGCTCATATCGTTATCGCATCTGGTGCAACCCCAGTTATTCCCAAGGTACCTGGCCTTGAAGCGCTCAAAGTACTTACTTCAGAAAACCTTTGGTCAATTCGCACATTGCCTAAACGGCTTCTTGTTGTGGGTAGTGGGCCTATCGGTTGTGATTTAGCGCAGGCATTTGCAAGGCTAGGATCTGAGGTCACCATGGTGAGTAACAGCGCAACTATTCTCACCCGCGAAGATGCCGATGCAGCCGCCCATGTCCAAGCAATATTTATCCACGAAGGAATCAACCTGCACCTAAGCGCAGAAATGCAACGATTCAGCTCTGCGAATGGCGTTCATCGATTGGAGTTAAAAACCGGCGAAAAACTTCATCATGTTGAATTTGATGAGGTATTGATGGCAGTAGGTAGGCGCGCCAACACGCGGGGCCTAGGCCTAGAAAACATCGGCGTTGCTTTCAATGAAAATGGAACCATTAAAGTCGACGCTTATCAACGCACCAACCTATCAAACGTATGGGCTTGTGGCGACGTAAGCGGCCCCTACCAATTTACACATATGGCTGCGCATCAAGCGGGCTATGTGGCGATGAATATACTGGCAAGCCCTCTGAAGAAATTCGCGGTTGACTATTCGCAAGTTCCTTGGGTCACTTACACCGACCCAGAGATTGCACGAGTAGGCCTTAACGAAACAGAAGCACGCGATAAAAAAATCGCCTTCGATGTTGCACACTTTAGCCTTAGCCACCAAGACCGCGCAATCACTGAACGCGAGAATAAAGGTTTCATAAAAATACTCACCCCTCCCGGGTCAGATCGAATCTTAGGAGCGACCATTGTTGGCGCCCACGCTGGTGAAATTCTCGCGGAGTTTAATTTAGCGGTTAAAAACAAGCTTGGTTTAAAAGCAATTTTAAATACCATTCACCCTTACCCGACCTTTGCGGAAGCCAATAAAAGCGCTGCTAACGAATGGCGGAAAAAAACGATTCCGCTTAAGTTATTGCCCTATGCGCAGAAATATTTTGCGTGGCGACGGGGTTAATAGAAAGCATGTACGGCGCTTGAATTTTATGTAAAGTTTAAGTACTACTATAAATTTACATAAGATTTAGCTTTGATTGAAATACTGCCGAATTGGCAAAGCAGAAGTATTCTTCACTTCCTTTAAAGCCAAACTCGATTCCACATTCGCAATACCCGGCACCTTGAACAAAAAGCTTTGTAAAAAGCTGTTGTAGGCAGCAATGTTTGGCACAGCTATTTTTAGCATATAGTCGGCATCGCCCATTACCGGGTAACACTCTAACACCTCATCACGTGCAATGACTTCGCGCTCGAAAGCAGCGACGGTTTTACCTGAATGATTAGCAATTCGAACTTTCGCAAAAATCACTTCTGTCACGCCACTTAGCTTGGCATCGAGTTGCGCATGGTAACCACGAATCAAGCCTTTCTCAGTCAGTGCCTTTAAACGCCGCCAACAAACCGTTGGCGCTGCCCCCACTTTCTCGGAAAGCTGCTGCGCTGAAAGCCGAGCGTCTTTTTGAAGTTCGGAAAGGATATTGATATCGATTTGATCTAATGGCATATTTATTTCTATTTGTTATTTTTTTAGAATTATTCATACCAATAATAGCGGTTATTAATTGAAACAAAAACCATTTATTCCTTTCATTCGGTAGAAAATAACTTCTATGAATGCATCGATATCAATACGCCCTGAACCCGTGCTGCGGGGCGATTACTCGCGCGCGCACCCTGTCGACTTCGTTGTTGAACAAGACATGAATCAGTATTC
>JAYWIG010000143.1:0-3584 GCA_043789035.1 Betaproteobacteria bacterium | reverse complement strand
GATGGGATGAGAAAGCCACCAGAATTGCATCAACTACATTGGCAAATAGAGACTCAATTGCCTATAAGTACGACGAAGCGGGACGCGTGACTGAAACTCTGGCGGCTGAAGGCGAACGGGCTGTTCAGGCCAAGTTGAAATATCTGGCTTTGCACCTCGTAAGCAAACAAACTTCTGCATGGTTTTTCAATAAGGGCAAGCCAGACCAAACTACGCTCATCGAGCAAAACCCGCAGACGTTTAAATACAACCAATTCGCCCAGCTCGTCGAAACTATCGATATTGTTGGCCGCAGCAAACAATATGGTTACGACAGTTTTGGTCGGTTAGTTTCTGAAAGCGACGCGGCAGGTAATGGTGCAACTATAAGCATGGATGTTGAAGGGAACATTCAACGCTCGGCCGCTACCTATAAAAATGAAATCGTTAGAGCAAACTACGCTTGGCATGATGATTACGGAAGAATTATTCGAGCTTTACAACCTGATGGGCGAATGGACGATTGGCAATTCGATACGCAAGGCAGAGTCGCCAGCCACTTCAACAGCGACAATGTTCAGCATCGGTTTTCTAGAAGCAAGGCTGTAACCGGCAGGTATTTGCAAATCTCCGAAGCGCTTGATGGTAAAACTCGATTTTCGACAAATCTTGCGTCGCCAGTCGAAAAGAAGTTTGATGATCTAGGGCGCTTGGTTTTTCAATCCTCGAAAGACCATGGCAGCGCGAAATTTGTTTATGACGAACTTGGTCGATTGAGCGAGAAAGTTAGACGCGATGGGATGACAGAAAGGTTTTCGCATGATGGAGCAGGTCGAGTCACGTTGCATTCATGGGTTGATGCAAATAGCAAAGTACTGGATGAATCTCGCTTTCAATATGAAAATGGGTCGCAGATTAAAGTCGCCAACAGTTCTCAAGAAACAAGCTATGAACTAGATGCGCTTGGCCGCATAACGGCTGAGCATGTGCGACTCTTGGGCATGGAAAAGCCCAAGGTGTTTACGACGAGAACAGACTACGATTCTCGAAACGGTCAGGTGCTATCTCGGACCTTATTTGATGGGCGAGTGATGCGAACTAGCTATACCGATATAGTTAAGGGCGCACACCCAGTTGAGCTACGCCTAGACAGTGTGTGGCTCTCAAGGCTCAAGTGTTGGTTGGGTAATGCCGCTGCCAACGCGATTGGGGCAATAATGCCTAGCGCCCCCATTGCATCGGGAATCAAGGTATCGCCCTTGAATGGCCTTGAGGCTTTCACGCTAGGTAATGGTTTGATTGTGAATCGTACATTTGATGCGGCAGGTAGATTGACAGAGTTAAACAATGAGGGCGTAGGTAAAGCAACCTACAAGTTTGAAGTAGGGCCACGGGTGCAAGGTATTGAGGCAACAGATTCTCAGCAATCAACCCAGCCAGTGATGCAAAAAGTAGCCTTCAGTTATTCCAGCTTTGGCGAGCTTAATAGTACTTTCGTCGCGCTTGACGATCAAAAGAACTCGGCGCAGTATGCTCCCAGCAAATATAGTTTTAACGTGCAAAACCTGTTAAAGGAAATTCGTAATGGTGTAACCGGCTCAACTATTGCCAACTACAGCTACAACGCAGCCCATCAACGGGTGCGCAAGGTTGTTTTTTCTGACACGAGCAAAGCCAAAGAACGATTTTATTTATGGCAAGCCAATAAAATTGCAGCTGAAGTTGATAGCGAAGGCAATATCGTTTCGCAGTATGTGTACTTGAACGACGGGGCGAAAGCGCAACCTATTGCGCAGATCAACGTTAGTGAGATCCTATTCATTCACAACGAACATCGTGGCGCACCAGTTGCAATGACTGATGCCGATAAAAACATCGTATGGAAAGCAAGCTCGAATATCAATGGGTTTGCTAAGGTAGAGAAATTAGCATCGGGAGTTGAACTCAACTTACGATTACCAGGCCAATATTTTGATGTAGAGTCGAATTTGCACGATAATTTTCATAGAACGTATAACCCCTCAACTGGCCGTTATCTGCAAGCCGACCCGCTAGGGTATCCAGATGGGCCTGATAGCTATTTATATGCGTCCGGAGATCCGGTTAATCGGGTTGATCCGTTGGGGTTGTATGACATTGATGTTCATTACTATATGACGTTTTTTTTGGCTAGGGTTGCTGGGGTTTCCTCTAAACAGTCTGCCGTCATAGCCCTTGCCGCGCAATATGTTGATGACAATCCAATGACTCGACCTGAAACGAAGTTAAACTTGACTGCTAGACAGTGGTATCACTTCGTGCTTTCCGGCTTTGGAGAAAGTGGAGACGTTAACACTCGATTCCTAGATCCAAAAAGCCCTCAGCTGGATGCACTCTACGAGCCACAAAACTATAAGTTTTTAAGCGCTTGCCAGAGATCTCAATTTTTTGGAGAGTATCTTCATACTCTCGCAGACACTTTTTCTCATCGAGATGAAAGCAATGCGCCTTATGGCTACAAGATCGGACATTCCGCCGCAAATCATGATGCTGATGAGACATTTAATGTGCGTGATTTCAAACACAATGAGCTTAGAACTATTGCTATGGAAGAACGAGTTTTTAACTCTATAAAAATTCGTTATCAATCTCAAGGTATTGACGGTACAGGTTTTCCGATAGACTTTTCTGACATAAAAGATAGTCTGACTCAATTTAACTTAATCGGCAAAGAGGCTGCTAACGCTGCGCCAAAATGGCAAGATGTAAATAGTGAAGCTGCTTACAAAGTGCGGCGTTCCATCGAAGTCGCAAGCAAAGTTAGTTTTTTAAAAACTACACTCGTCAATCTTGGACTAGGGCCGATTCCCGACTACTCGTTTTCTGAAGCAGCAGCAAATAGAAATAATTTTCTTGGGCAAATTCGGCGAGGTACTAATCCAGAGGCTCCTTCCAGCGCCTTTATAGGGATACTTTTACCAAGTGATAATTGCCCAATAGTTTCTGTTCAGATAGGTTGCAAAAACTAAAGTTGTGAACACTAAAAAAGTAGCCGTGGTGATTGTCGGTGCCTTACTAGGGTGTTTTCAAATTGCGTTTATGTTCCTATCGAGCGGCATGGGGCACGGAATTTCTACTGCTACGAGATTTATACAGGCGCTTTATTTTGGGTACGGAGCGATCTTGTTTTTCGTCCTCCCAGTGTTTCAGTACAGTGCTTACTGCTACGTTGCATACTTTCAAAAGTATCGGGTGGGGATTAGATTAGCAATTGTCCATTATCTAGGCACTGTCGCATTTATTGCTTATTCAATCGGTATTGGCAATATAGATTTGAGTGCAACCTTTTCGGAGCAAAAGTTTTCTGTTGAGAGTACGGTTATTGATCTAACTTGGTTTGGGCTTTTGAATTTTTTCTACTTTAAAAGAGTCTTGGCTGGTAAGCACCAATCAGAAATGCGCTAATGCGGATATCGACTTGAACGAAACTGCTATTCTTCCGCGAGTAATTGCATATATCCGGAGCAGCTTTCAGTCTTCGATGTTCGCCAAGCATTCCCATCTTAGCGAACTTACCCTTCAGTTACCGCTGGCAGCCCAGCGATGCGTAAGCGAAGGTTGTTCGC
>JAYWIG010000142.1:0-12994 GCA_043789035.1 Betaproteobacteria bacterium | reverse complement strand
CAAGGCAGAAATAGCATACCTTCCTGAAACGATCTCGCCAAGCGAGGCCTCGTCGGTGCGATGGCGAACAGACCCGAACGGTTGTTGATCGTATTGTGGCGAACCGTTGCGATGAGCGACAACTCACCTCAGGATTGCCATGAACGACTCGCCCTTAGACAAGACATTTACCGAAACTTACGACATGACCGGAAAGTGTCCGTTTGGTGGCGACAGAGTTGGCGGCGCATTCGGCACACCTCCGACACTTGAAAATTGGTATCCAGATCGCCTGCGCGTTGAACTCTTGCATCAAAACGGTTTGGCTGCAGATCCGCTGGGCGCGAATTTCGACTATGCCGCGGAGTTTGCAAAACTTGACTTCGAAGCGCTCAAAAAAGATATTAAACAGTTTCTAACGACCTCGGTGGATTGGTGGCCGTCGGATTATCACAACTATGGCCCGCAGATGGTTCGCATGGCCTGGCACGCCGCTGGGACCTATCGAATCGCTGATGGGCGAGGCGGTGCGGGCACGGCTATGCAGCGCTTCGCGCCAATAAGCAGTTGGTGGGACAACGGCAACACTGACAAATCACGCAGACTGCTACAACCGATCAAGTACAAGTATGGCAATAGTCTTTCATGGGCTGATCTCATGGTTCTGACTGGAAACTGTTCGCTCGAAATTATGGGCTTGCCGACCTATGGCTTCGGCGGCGGTCGCCTAGACGCATGGGAAGCTGATAACGCAACCTATTGGGGCCCAGAGATCTGGGATCCGGAAAATGTCGACGGCTTTAATAGCATGGCGATGCGCGACAAACGCTGGCGTGGCAAGAACGGTGATGCAGACTACGATCTCGAAAATCCGCTTGCGGCTTCGCACCAGGCGCTTATCTATGTGAACCGGGAAGGGCCCTACGCCAACGGCGATCCAATGGGGTCGGCTCGCGATATCCGTATCACCTTCACGCGCATGGCGATGAACGATGAAGAAACTGTCGCGCTGATCGCAGGCGGCCACGCCTTCGGCAAGAGCCACGGTATGGTGACGCCTAAAGATGTTGGCCCGCCTCCAGAGATTGCGCCAATGGAGGCCATGGGTCTGGGCTGGGCTAATCTGAAAGGAACCGGTTTCGCGCAATATACGATGACTAATGGGATTGAGGGCAGCTGGACACCGAACCCGACGCAATGGGACAATAGCTATCTTGAGAACTTATTGAAGTTCGAATGGGTTCAGAAAAGAAGCCCAGCCGGTGCACTGCAATGGAAACCTCAGGACCCGATTGCGCCCAAGACGCCTGACGCTCATATTAAGGGCCAGTTAAATGAGCTGATGATGATGACCAGCGATATCGCACTCAAGGTTGATCCGGAGTACCGAAAAGTCTGCGAAAAATTTCTCAATGACTTTGATGCATTCACCCAAGCATTTTCGAAGGCTTGGTACAAATTAACCCACCGCGACATGGGACCTAAGCATCGCTACCTAGGTCCAGAAGTAACCATTGAGGACGGCCTGCTATGGCAGGATCCATTGCCCGAACGCGACTATGAGCTGGTCGGCCCGACGGAAGTTGCTGCGCTAAAACAAGCTATAACGGCAGCCGGCCTTTCTGTGTCTGATCTAGTCTTTACCGCATTTTCAGCGGTAGCGACCTATCGCGATAGCGACAGGCGCGGTGGCGCAAATGGTGGCCGTCTCGCACTTGCGCCTCAGAAGGATTGGGCGATAAATCGTCGAGCCTCAGCAGTGGTCGAAAAGTTGCGAAATGTTATGGTCGACTTTAACGGCAAGCAGTCTTCGGGCAAAAAGATATCGCTCGCCGATCTAATCGTCTTGGGTGGCTGCGCAGGCGTCGAGAAGGCGGCAAAAGACGCAGGTATCGAATCCACAGTTCCCTTCACTCCTGGCCGTGTGGACTCGACTCAAGCGCTAACGGATGTCGAAATGTTCGAATGGTTAAAGCCCGTTGTCGATGGTTTCCGAAATTTTGTTGCGAGCGACTTCAAAGAGATTTCGCAGGGTGTGGCACCCGAAGAACTATTCTTAGATAAGGCCCATCTATTGAGATTGACCGCGCCCGAATGGGTAGTGCTTACCGGTGGGTTTCGCGTGTTGAATCTTAATCACGACGGGTCGAAAAATGGCATCTTCACCGACAAGGTAGGCGTGTTGACAAACGACTTCTTTGTAGCCTTAACAGATACAGACTTGGTGTGGGAAAAGGCCGACGAAGAAGGGATGCACTTCTCCTTAACCGATCGTGCTACCGGTCAAACGAAGTTTAGCGCGACACGTAACGATTTGGTGTTTGGCTCGAACTCTCAATTGCGAGCCGTTGTTGATGTGTATGCCGGCACCGATGGTCATCCGCGTTTCGTTAAGGACTTTATCAATGCATGGGACAAACTGATGATGCTTGATCGCTTTGACGTCCTAGGTCACAAGCGCTACTCGCTAATACGCACTTGCTAGCTCATTCGCTCATGCGGTTTTTTGTGCAGTATTGCGAACGGCATCCCTAGAATGCTGAAATTGGTCGAGCATCCTAGAGTTACATAACGCAAATTCCACACACACTTTTAGAGTAGGGTGGTAATCGTTTAGCAATGGAGATTGCAGTGGCTGTTACCGCTTCTATCGGTCCAGAACATGTTGGTATGCGGCTAATTGGCCGCGAAAGGACCACACGCTGCGGCTAAGTTGCAGGTGCTGATGGCTTAAGTTTGGAGCGCTCTAAGTACCTGCTTTTCAAAACAGTTCGTCATAAATTTCTTCAGCGATTCGCTTTGCAATGTTTGGAATGGCAGACTGGTACATTGCAACGATCCTAGCTGGATCTTGGCCGATCTCTTCGATGGATTGAAAAGACTGCGAAAAGTTACGCTTTGCTGACAATGCGCGGTCTTCATCTGGTGCGTTCAACCCGAAGTACACCCATTTAGGTGTGTAGGCTTTAGATTTATTCTTCAGAATAATCGCTGCACTGACATCCATTTGAGGAAGGAGGCGCTCAGAAAAGCAAGGTGAAGTAATTCCAATAACTTCAATCTTTAAATGCAAAAATGCATCCGTCTGCATGGTTAACTTTTCGTACTCGAACCAGTCCGGCCAACGCTTAGAGCGTTGTAAATCTTTCATCACGGTCGCTTGAAAACCAATCTTTTCTAACTCGGCTTTTGCTGCATTGGTAAGTTCATTAGGTAGTTCAAGTTTTAAGCTATCTAAGGTGGCATTTAATGAATTTTCGTTGTTACTATCCTGCGCGGCCAAGCTCTGGCCCACCGCGCCACCGAGAAAAATGAAAGCGGAACGAATTAGGCTTTTATTCTCAAAGGTATAAGACGCGATAGCAGCAGGAGGAATAATCGTGAACGATTTAATATCGAGGGTTTGGGCAAACCCAACTCTAGAAATGCCTATGCTTAGCACTAGGCTTGCAAATATCGCCGTTAAAAGCTTGTACCTACGATTCATTCATGTCCTCCATTGGTCGCGATAGCGGTTACTGCTTCTTTTTAGGCAAAGGTTTATCCATCGCCGCTTCTGTGAGTGACGCGATGCGTTTGGCAGCAATAGCGGCAGCCTTTTTTAAGCGGTCTTCAATATCCTTACCGTTAGAAATTGCCTCCATGAAACCCAAATATCCGTTCTTCGGGTCAGTAGCTAAATAAAGCTCTACTTCTTTTTTATTGGCTTCGACGCCAAAGGTCACGGTGGGTGGGTACAAAGATTCATCGCTCTTCGGAACATAGACCACTGCGTTTACATAGACATATGGATAGTAGGCTGATCCGTCGCAAGGCCTAAAAAGACCGACCTCGCTAAGCACCACCTGCACAATAGCATCTGCATCAGTTTTGATTGAGGAAAAATTACACAACGTCGGGTTGTCTGAGTCGCCGCTTTAGATTTTCGATCGGCTTCACTTCGAAACCCAGATCACGCCAGTAACTCAAGAACGCTTGATTCAATTCCTCTTCGAGCTTTGGTTTGAGCTCGCGCATTGCGTCATCGAAAAGATCCATTTGTGTCAGCCGAAGGGCATTCAACTCATCTTGTGACTTGGGGACATTCGCACTGTTATCCCTTGGCGCTCGCCAACTTGATTTGAAAGAGTACACGGAAGGAGCCGCTGCCGGTACAAAAGTGAACGTTTTTAGTTGTCGGGGATTTTTGGCGTTTTGCTCGGTCGTCTGGGCATGAACCGATGCCGCCATGACGCAAAAAGCAGTTACGAAAATTCTATAAAAATGAAACATTATTTTTCGTATAACTTGGAAGTTACACGAAAAATGTTCAGTCATCAATGGAGAGAGGCACACAAAAAGTTTGCGTTCCCGCTAGTAACCCGAGTAGGATCCGCCGTTCCTTTGCCGCGTATGGAATAAACACCCCTCGCAATGGACATTAACCATTTTTACATTGATTTTGCTCGTAACAAACTTATTGTATTGATCCAATTCAGAGGGCTGCCGTGGGTTTCGCTCAGCGGGTAAGATAGGGTTTTAATTCGTCCCGTTCTTTCCATGCAGCAACCAGCCCTTCTCAAATTCGACGTTGCTGTGATTGGCGGCGGCATCCTAGGATCCAGCACTGCGTACTTTTTGCTGAAAGAATCGCCAGGCCTTTCTGTTTGCGTGATTGAACCAGACCCTTCCTACGAGTTTGCTTCTGCTCTAAGGGCATCGGGCGGTTGCCGGGTGCAGTTTACCTGCCCGGAGAATATCGACATGTCGCTATTCAGCATCGACTTTCTCAAGAACTTCGAAGCAACGATGGCGACCAAAGAGCACCCGGCAACAGTTGACTGGGTAGAGGGTGGATACTTGTTTATAGTGCCTCCCGCTCAAGTGCCGAATCTTGAACGGAATGTCCGCGACCAGCAATCTCGCGGAGCAGTCGTTAATTTAATGAGCCCCTTGGAGTTGAAACAGAAATATCCGTCGATGAATGTCAGTGATCTTGGAGCGGGCGCTCATACGCCACATGACGGCTGGTGCGATCCCAATGGCCTTCTCTGGGGCTTCCGGCGCAAGGCTGTTGAGCTGGGTGCTGTTTATCTCAAAGATCGCGTTGTAAACGCCGAAGTGGATGCCGTCAAGGCTAGGTCAGTAACGCTTGGAAACGGTCAAAAACTTGTGGCTGACAAATTCGTCAATGCAGCAGGTGCCTGGTCGGGTTCTGTTGCAGAAAAGTTCGGCATGAACTTACCGGTAACGCCGATGCGGCGCTTCGAACATTACTTCACAGCAGCGGCACCGATGGAATTCTTACCCTACGTCAAGGACGTAGCCCGTCTGGCTTTCCGCTCTGAAGGCAAGGGATTTTCCGGTGGACTGGTCGATGGCAGCGTGCAACGGGGCTTCAACTTCGATATCGACCATGACTATTTTGAACGGGTTGTGTGGCCCGCAGTTGCGCATCGCTTTGCACCTTTAGAGGCAGCCAAATGCCACAGTACATGGGCTGGCCTTTACGAAGTCAACGAGTTAGACGGCAACCCTGTCATAGGTGCTTGGAATAGTAAGCTACCCAATCTTTATACGGTCTCTGGTTTCTCTGGTCACGGCATGATGCACGCTCCGGCTGCCAGCAGAGGTATAGCAGAGCTGATCATGCATGGGCAATTCCGTACGCTCGACCTGACCCGTCTGGGATATGAACGAGTTGAGCGAGCAGAGCCTTATTCGGAGCGCGGAATTTTGTAATGAGCCTTTCAAAAAGACTGATCTTGATCGGCAGTCTTTAGGTGCGCCCGCCCACTCGCCCCCATTCGGTTAACGCTGCTTCCTAGGTGGCAAGCCCGTATGCTGCGTGAGTATCGCCCCAGGCCTTACTCGTGCAGTGACTCTTGGCCTATTACCGCCACCAGCCCCGCTACCAGCTACCGTTGCCGGTTTGGCCGTACGCAAAGCCACTGACTTTGCACCCGCAGTGGTCGACGTTTTAACCATCGACGAATTCTTGCGGCGAGCACTGGCATAAGACCCATCAGTTACCGGTTGGAAGATCGGTATCAAATGCTTTTTACCGTTGCCGATTAAGTCAGCTCTACCCATTTCCTTCAACGCTTCACGCAGCAAGGGCCAATTGTTCGGGTCGTGATAACGCAAAAATGCTTTGTGTAAGCGTCTTCGTCTATCACCGCGAACAATATCAACCTTTTCACTGTCACGCGTAATTTTGCGCAACGGGTTTCTGCTGCTGTGATACATCGCTGTGGCAGTTGCCATTGGGCTTGGGTAAAAAGTTTGAACCTGGTCGGCTCTAAAGCCGTTTTCTTTCAACCAAATCGCTAAGTTCATCATGTCTTTATCGCTTGTGCCGGGGTGGGCTGCAATAAAGTAAGGAATTAGAAACTGCTTTTTACCGGCTTGATTACTGAAGCGATCGAATAGCGTTTTGAATCTGTCGTAGCTACCAATACCTGGCTTCATCATCTTATCGAGTGGGCCTTGCTCGGTATGTTCTGGCGCAATCTTTAGATAACCCCCAACGTGGTGCTGCGCAAGCTCTTTAATGTAGTCAGGGCTCTTCACTGCTAAGTCATAACGAAGACCAGAACTGATCAGAATTTTCTTAATGCCCTTTAGCTCACGGGCTTTGCGGTAAAGCTGAATGAGGGAGCTATGGTCGGTATTAAGGTTCTGACAAACATCGGGGTAAACGCAGCTTGGCTTGCGGCAAGCGGCTTCAATCTGTGGCGTTTTGCAACCAATGCGATACATGTTTGCCGTCGGGCCACCAAGATCGGAAATCACACCAGTAAAGGCAGGCACCTTCTCGCGAATATCTTCAATCTCACGAAGTATAGAACCTTCAGAACGGCTTTGAATCACGCGGCCTTCATGTTCGGTAATCGAGCAAAACGTGCAACCGCCAAAACAACCGCGCATGATGTTCACGCTAAAACGAATCATTTCCCAAGCGGGAATTTTCGTTGCGCCATCATGTCCACCATTCTCATCAGCATAGGAGGGATGCGGGCTTCGAGCATAAGGCAAGTCGAACACCATATCCATTTCCATCGTCGTCAATGGAATGGGAGGCGCTGTAATCCACACATCTTTTGCCGTGTTGCCTTCACCGTGTGCTTGCACTAAGGCGCGAGCGTTACCAGGGTTAGTTTCTAGATGAAGCACGCGATTGGCGTGGGCATATAAAACTGGGTCGCTTTTTACCTGCTCGTAGGACGGCAAGCGAATGACTGATTTATCGCGCGGTGCGGTTTTGATTTTGCCTTTGCCATATAAAGCTGGGTTTGGCACGAACTGCAGGGGCTTTACATCCTTAGCGTTTTTTGCAGCGTTTTTTTCAGCATCTTTGGCAACAACTTTAGCGCCCTCTTCTTTTTCACAGACGGCACCGTTCTCTCGGGCTTGATCCGTGATCATCAAATACGGGTTAATGTGGGGCTGCACTGTACCCAGATCATCGAGCGAAGTCGAATCAATCTCGAGGAAGTCTTCAGGTGGTTTGCGCACAAGAAACGCGGTACCGCGAATATCCGTCATATTCTCGACTGGCTCGCGCGCTGCTAATCGATGGGCGATTTCAACAATCGCACGCTCTGCATTGCCATAAAGTAATAAATCGCATTTAGCATCGACAACCACAGACCGCCGAACTTTGTCTTGCCAATAATCATAATGAGCGATGCGGCGCAACGAACCTTCAATGCCGCCCAAAATAATCGGTACGTCTTTATAGGCTTCACGGCAGCGCTGCGAATACACAATGGCAGCACGATCAGGCCGCTTACCGCCAATATCGCCTGGGGTATAAGCATCGTCGCTACGAATTTTTCGATCCGCCGTGTAACGGTTAATCATGGAATCCATGTTGCCGGCAGTAACACCGAAAAACAGATTTGGCTTACCCAACACCTTGAACGGATCGGCACTTTGCCAATCGGGCTGGGCAATAATGCCTACTCGAAAACCTTGTACTTCCAGCATGCGGCCAATCACCGCCATACCGAAACTCGGGTGGTCAACATAAGCGTCGCCGGTAACGATAATGATGTCGCAAGAATCCCAACCCAGAGCGTCCATTTCTGCTTTGCTCATAGGTAAAAACTTCGCAGTACCGAAGCGATGCGCCCAGTATTTGCGATAACTATCTAGGGGTTTCGCGTCGCGCGGAAAAAAAGAGACATCAGTGAGAGCATTCATACCCTAAATGGTACAGGGGCAAAGGTAAGGAAAGCCTGTACACCCCTACAATACTCATCGAAAATACACTTTTATAACACTGATGGGGGAAATTTGATGCGTAAGCTAGCTGGAATTGCCGTTTTTGTCGCTGCATTTGCATATTTAGGCGGTTGCGCGCCACTTATTACCCAAAGCCCGAGTGAAGGAACGCAATCCATTCGCCCTGTTAACGCAGTTTCCGAAGGCCAGGACAAGCACTTAATGCTATTTGGCCATGACGTTGTTTCCTACTTTACACAATCAACGCATAAGAGAGGCGACCCTGCGATTAAGAGCGTTATTGATGGCGTCACGTTCCGCTTTTCAAGCGCAGAACACAAGGCTCTATTCGATAAAGAACCCAAGAAATACATTCCTCAGTACAACGGCTATTGTGCCAACGGCATTGTGTATGGCATTCCCTGGGGCGGTGACGCTGACTCATGGCGCATCATCGACGGCAAGCTTTACATTTTTGGTGGCAAAGGCTCTAGAGACGCTTTTTACCTCGACGTTCCACGCAATCGCGCCTTAGCCGACAAGTACTGGAAAGAAGAAGTTAATGGATCGAATGCCTATAAACAAAGAATCATGCGCGCTTACTTGAACCGCGTTCCGCACTATAAAACCGGAGCCCAACTCGCTGACGAAGTGCAAAAGTCGGGCGGCGGAAAGTCTTAAGCCAGAACTTTTGCTTGGTGGCGACGAAAATGCAGCGACGCCATTATCAACGAAGCTACCTGAAGCGCCGCACAAAAGTAGAACGGCGCACCGATTCGCCAATCACCTTTTGGCAAATGCGACACTATCGCCAATAGCGGTGCAGCAAGCATAGGCGCAATCACCGCCGTTAAACTGCTCAATGAGCTAACAGCCGCTAGAGTTTGGCCTTGGGTTTTTTCGTCGGCCGCTGATGAAATCATGCTTTGAACGGAAGCCTGAATAGTGTTGCCGAAAACGTTCAGCGCAATCACGGCGAACATCATCCAGCCCTGGCTTGCCAAGCCCCAAGAAAGATAGGCCAACGCAGAAGAAACAAGCCCAATCATGACAAGTTTTTGTGGCCCAAATGTTTTCAATAACTTGCCTAAAAACACCCCTTGCACAAGCACACCAACAATACCAACCACCGCTAAAGACCAACCATTTTCGCTGGGCCCCCAACCGAACTTAAAAGTTGTGTACAGAACCCAACTCGTATACAAAATAAATTGCGCTAAACCACTAAAGGCAACCACGCCTACCAAAGGGCCAACACCTTTTAATTGAGCCATTGCTTTAATCGAATTAATCGGATTCGCAGCGCCCCAAGAAAACTTCTTACGCTGCTCTGGTGCGAGTGATTCTGGCAAGACAAAGTAGCCGTACAAGAAGTTAAGAAGAGCCAAACCACCAGCAACAAAAAACGGTAAATGAAGATTGATGGCACCAAGAACGCCGCCCATCACTGGCCCCAAGATAAAGCCTAAACCCGTCATTGCGCCAATCAAACCAAAGCGTTTGGCTCGATCTTTCGGAGGTGTAATATCTGCTACGTAAGCGTTAGCGACAGCCGCATTACTTTGCATACCTCCGCTCACAACTCGGACTGCCACCAATGCCCACATTGCGGTGGAAAAAGCAGTACCAAAAAAGCTGATGGCTAACCCGAGAAAACCAATGAGCAGCAAAGGCCGCCTACCGTGTTGATCAGACAAAGCGCCAATCATCGGCGAGGTGAGAAAATTTGCAAACCCGAAGGCAAATGCCACGACGCCGTACCAGTAGGCTTGATCGGTTTGAGAGGTGCTAAAGCTACCGACCAATGCTGGTAGCACTGGAATCATCAGGCCGATGGCGATCATATCGATCAGTACGGTGATGAGAATAAAAGGCATAGAAGCCTCTTGAGACTGAAAGCGCTTAAACATTATTGATTTTCTTTTCAGCCGTTACAAAGGCATTGGCAGACATCATATTTAGTTGTTCCACCACATCGGTTGGCCACTTTTCTATAAGTTGGGAAAACCTAACTTTATCGAACGCAAAAAGTGCCCGAGAAGCTTCTTCAAAATTTGCTAAATTACCCGCCATAGACGACATAAACTTATACAACGCTGTTTGAGAAATTCGAGCATCATCGGCGGCACTTGATTGCTTGCGCGCAACTTCCACGAGTTTTCGAAGTGCTACTGAAGCACCACCCGGCTGTGCTTTTAACCAATCCCAATGGCGCGGCAACAGAGTCACTTCACGGGCAATAACCCCTAAGCGCGGGCGTCCGGGGCCTGTGGCGGCCGGGGCAGCTTCAATTGCCGAATCTTTAATCGGCAATTCAAGATCAATATCGATTAGCTCACCGGTTGTTGCATTGAATATCCACGGCGTTGGAAGCTTTGCATTGGCAGTATCGGCAATCGCCTGATTTACGGCTTGCCTGACCTCTTCGAGAGAGCCTCGGCAAATGCGCTTAGGACCGCTAAAAGCAACGAACATGGGGTTTTCGACATTTTGGTTGATCATTTGGCCAATTCTACCCGGATAAAATTAAAAACTAGATCACTCCGTTATTGCTCACCAGCAATGCAATAACGGTAAACTTGAACTCAAAGTTATTTGCCAACCTATTCAAGGAGTTGACTCATGCGGTTTCCATCAAAATGCATCATCGGTACTTTTGGTCTTTTAACCTATATGAGCATTCAGGCTGTAGGCGTGGTTGGCCAAAATGCGCCAGACTTTATTGCCAAAGATACGGCAGGTAAGGCGGTGAAGCTAACCGACTTTAAAGGCAAACATATCGTACTTGAATGGGTAAATCCAAATTGCCCATTCGTGAAAAAGCACTACGAAGCCAGCGCAAATATGCAGGAAACGCAGAAAGAAGTATTGGCAAAAAAAGATACTGTTTGGTTGGCGATTAACTCGACCACAACCACTCATCAAGACTACATGACACCGAGTGCTTTAGATGCTTGGATGAAGGCCAAATCAGCAAAAACAACGGCTGTTTTGATGGACGAATCTGGCGCAATTGGCAAGAGCTACGGGGCTAAAACCACCCCTCATATGTATATCATCGACCCGAAAGGGACGCTGGTATACGCGGGCGGAATTGACAGCATCCGCTCTTCCAGCGCGAACGATATCCCCAAAGCAACCAACTACGTCAAAGTGGCAATGGATCAAGTCTTAAGTGGCAAATCAATTGCGACGCCAACTTCGTTGCCCTACGGTTGTTCGATTAAATACAAAGATTAGGTACAAAGACTAATTTCCAGATTTAGGGAAAACCGATAACCCTCAAGGAATGTGCGCAGCGAAACGGTAGTACAGTTCAGCACATCATAAAAACTACACCGGAGAGCCTACGCCATGGAGAACTTTAATCTGAATGACGGACAACGCTTCAGAGCAGTCGGCTGCGCCTGCGAACCTACCCGCCGAGGTTTTCTCAGTGGCTTGTTAGGGCTTGGCGCAGGTCTTGGAGCAGCAACTGCAATATCAGGTTGCGTAACGCCAAGCGCAGGCGGCCCCGCCGCAAGACGAGATCGAATTGATACTCATCACCATGTATTTTCACCAGCTTATGTGGCAGAACTTGCCAAAGCGAATCAAGCGCCGCCGATAGTTCGAAATTGGTCTATCGCGAAAACCTTGGACGATATGGACAAGGCTGGCGTTGCCACCTCGATTGTGTCTGTCACTACGCCTCAAGTCGGTTTCGTAGACGCAGCCAATGCAAGACGTATTGCGAGAGAAAGCAATGAGTGGGCGGCGCGTTTAAATAGCGACTACCATGGAAGATTTGGCTCATTCGCCATGCTCCCGATGCAAGATGCCGACAGCGCTTTGCGCGAAATCGAGTATTCGATGGACACTTTGAAAGCCGATGGCATTGGTTTGCTCACCAGCTATGACGATAAGTGGCTGGGCCATCCGTCATTCGCACCAGTGATGGACGAACTGAATCGTCGTAAAGCCATTCTTTATACCCATCCAACTGCCGCCAATTGTTGCCGCAATGTCTTAACCGATGTACCGCCAACCGTGATCGAATTTGGCACCGATACAACTCGCACCATTACCGATATTGTTTTCTCAGGAACCGCAGCGCGTTGCCCCGATTTGAAATTTATCTTTTCACATGCCGGTGGCACCTTACCGTTCCTCACTGAGCGCTTATTCAAGATGCCAGTACTTGACCCCAAGCTTGCGCCGCGTGTGCCCAAAGGCGTCATGCATGAGCTAAAGCGCTTTTACTACGATACCGCCTGGGCAGCACACCCAGGTGCTCTAGCATCGCTCACCAAACTTGTAGATGTTTCGCAAATATTGCTTGGCTCTGACTATCCGTACAGAACCGGCGCAGACAACGTGCTAGGCTTGAGCGAATATGGCTTTAGCACCTCAGACTTAAGAGCAATTGAGCGAGGCAATGCCTTGCGCCTGATCCCAAGATTAAATAAATAGCAGCAATTTAAGGAGACTTTATGTTTGAACTCAATATCAACGGCAAAGCAGTGAAGCTCGATGTCGAACCAGAAATGCCTCTACTGTGGGTATTGCGGGAAGAAGTTGGCTTAACCGGTACGAAATTCGGTTGCGGCATTGCCCAATGTGGTTCCTGCACCGTGTACGTCAACAATAACCCTGTGCGTTCATGCTCGGTACCTGCCTCTGCACTTACAGGGACAAAAATTATCACCATAGAAGCTCTTTCAGCCAATAGTTCGCACCCAGTGCAGAAGGCATGGGCCGAACTAGACGTACCGCAGTGCGGATATTGCCAAAGTGGGCAGATCATGGCTGCAGCTGCTTTACTTAA
>JAYWIG010000141.1:0-3594 GCA_043789035.1 Betaproteobacteria bacterium | reverse complement strand
TGATGCTGAATCAGTTTTGCTCGACGCAATATGTCGCCCCATGCAGCGCTTAAGTCGACTGCTTGAACGTTGGGCAAAACAATTTCGCTGGTTTGATCGATGAACACTTGCGCCGGTAGGAAATCTCTACCGGATTGTGGCCATCTATCTAAAGCAACTGCAGCAAGCTTAATGCGTTCATACTCAAGCAGGCGTCTCGCTAACTCTGCCCGTGGGTCAAGCACTTCTTCGTCGGTATCGGCTTTTTTAACTGGCAAAAGCATGCGAGATTTAATATCGATGAGCAGCGCAGCCATCAGCAAATACTCGGCGGCCAGTTCTAAATTGTGATTTCGAATCTCATCAACGTAGACCAAGTATTGTTTAGTTACTTCAGCCATCGGAATGTCAAGAATATTGAAATTCTGTTTGCGAATTAAATACAGCAACAAGTCCATCGGGCCTTCGAAGGCCTCAAGAAAGATCTCAAGTGCATCGGGTGGAATGTATAGGTCTTTAGGCAATGCGCCTAATGGTTCTCCGTAGAGACGTGCAAATACCGGCAGCTCTAGCTGAACAGGTAGATTTTCGACGAAGTCACCGTCAACAATCAGTTCGTCGGCAACTTCAATGTCGCCGCTTCGCCTTGCTTTAGCCATACGCTAGAAACTTATTCTTTGTTGCTATAAACGTAGCCGTTTTGCGGGACCTTCGACTCAAGTTGGCGAGCGGTAGTGTCTGGATCCTGCGGCTTATCCCACCAAATAGCGCGGCCTTTGCGTTGCTCGGCTTCGATTTGAGGGTTGTTTTTTTTCAAGTCTCGAAGAAACTTAGTGATGTCTGATTCGTAAGGCACGATTGAATTTCCAACTTAAAGTACTATTTTACGGGAGGATTGGTTTGAAAACCTTGAATGCTTAGCCGAGAGCACTTTCGTAATCAAAATTGCGACCAAATTTAGGAGATACAACGATGAACAAAGAAAATATGTCCTTTTCAAAGGCCTTTGCAGTAAAACTTGGGATTTCCGCAGTTATCGCCATCAATGGTGCCACTCTGGCTGGATGTGACTTTGTAGCTCAGCAAGAGCTAAAGGCAGGTGTTTCAACCGCCGATGACGTCAAAAAATTCATGGGAAAACCTGAAATGGTGTGGGAGGAAAAAGACGGCACCTTGTTTATGGAGTTCCCTCGCTCACCGGAAGGCACTCAGACCTACGTGGTTGAAATTGGCCCTGACGGCAAATACAAAGGTATGAAAAATATTTTGAACGACGAAAGTTTTGCCAAAATCCAACCTAGGCAAACTCAAGACGATGTTCGCCGCACCTTAGGAAAACCTAGCGAGCAAGTTCAGTTTAAGCTTAAAAATGAAGTGGTTTGGAGCTGGAAGTTTAGCCCTAGCCACGGTAAGTCAGAAATATTTAATGTTCACTTTAACCCCGAAGGTAAAGTAAAGACGACTAGTAAATCAGTCGACCCACGGACAATGGAGGGTGGGTGATTTGCTCGTTAGTTCGTCGATTAGTTTTCAGGCGGGCTGCTTTCTAACTACCCTCGTCATTAGCGCATAGCTTACCGTTCCAATAACGACAGCTACAGCAAGCCCCCAGAAAATCGTCAGTGCTAGTGTAATCAAAGCGGTAAGCCCATTAACGCGATCTTTTTGCAAGTAGTACACACCATCGAACATACCCCACGAAACCCAAAGCAAGATTGCCGCCAACACAGTCATCGGAATATGTTTTGCCAGCGGGGCAGCAACTAAAAGCACCAGCAGCAAAGTCAACGCATGAAAGATGCCTGCAAACGGAGTTTGCGCACCGCTTTTGATGTTGGTAATGGTTCTGGCCATCGTGCCCGTTGTCGCCAAGCCGCCAAACAGTGGCGTGAAGAAATTTGCAATTCCTTGCCCTATTAACTCTTGGTTGGAATTATGTACTTCTGGGGTTTTAGGTGCTCTTTCTTTGTTAAATAAGTCGTCGGCAATCTTTGCACAAAGCAGCGATTCGATGGCACCGAGTAACGCTAATGAAAATGCTGGCCCGATTAACGCAGTAATACTTGTGTTACCTAAGCTTGGCCAATGAAAGTTAAGGCTGGCACTACCCAAGCCGCCAAATGCAGAGCCGATGGTAGCAATACTCTGACCCCCACACCATGAAAATAAGGGCGCTAACAAGCTACCGAGCACAAGTACCAAAATCGTGGTGGGTATTCTGAGTTTTGCTTGTAAGGATTTTGGCCAGTTAAACAAAAAAGCCAGTGCCGTTACGCCCAGTAAAAATGTAGTCAGATTTACACTCGGTAAAGCGGCCCAGAGCAATTTTGCTTGTCCGACAGTATCGCCAGGTAATTTGCCCACGTCGAGCCCCAAGAATGCCTTGGTTTGGGCTACAACAATGAGAAGGGCAATCCCCGAGGTAAATCCTGTAATCACGGCATCGGGAATGAACTTAATTAAGTTGCCAAACTTCAATAAACCCATGGAGATCATTAATAAGCCCGATAGCATGAGCGCGATCATCAGACCATCGAAGCCAAACTGCGCAGTCGTTGCGTAAACCAAACCGATGAATGCAGCAGCCGGCCCACCAATTTGAATGCGCGAGCCACCAAATAAAGATACCAGCAACCCGCCGATAACTCCGGTAATCAAACCATTTTCCGGTTTAGTACCAGATGCGACACCAATCGCTAAGGCAAGAGGTAATGCCACCAATCCGACGGTTATCCCTGCCCCTAAGTCGGCTTGAAATTTACTGCGGTTATAGCTGGAAATGGAATTGAAAAGGTAGGGACGCATGAGTCTAGCTTAGGCCGGTATTGCCCATTGCGATGTGTTATTTCACCTTCATGCCGGGTTTTGCACCAGCGTGGGGTTCTAGGATGTACAGGCCAGGGCTTTCGCCTGCGGCGGCAAGAACCATGCCTTCTGACATGCCAAACTTCATTTTGCGTGGCGCAAGGTTTGCCACCAGCACCGTATGCTTGCCTTTGAGTTGTTCTGGGGTATAGGCCGATTTAATGCCGGAAAACACAGTGCGATGGCTTTCTTCACCTACGTCTAGTGTAAGTTTTAAGAGTTTGTCTGAGCCTTCGACCGTCTCACAGTCGACAATTAATGCAATGCGCAAATCAACCTTGGCAAAATCATCGATGGAGATAATTCCTGGCTCAGTTGCTGTTGCCACTTTTGCCGCTGCTGAAGGTTTTGCTACCTTGGCAACTTGGGTCGCATCTGCAGCTGCACCGCCGCTACTTTCTAGCATGAGCTTTTCAACTTGTCGAAGCTCTACTCTCTGCATAAGGTGTTGGTAGGCATTGACTTTATGGCCTTCCGGCAGGGGGCTATCGAGCTGCTTCCACGCCAGAGACGGAAGGCCAATAAATTCGGCCGCTTTGGTACTAGTTTCTGGCAGCACAGGGGCCAACAAGATAATAAGATCGGAAAACGCACGAATTGCTGTCGAACAAACGCTTTGCAATTTTGCTTCTTGGCCCTCTGCTTTGGCGAGTTCCCAAGGTTTCTCTGCATCAACGAATTGGTTCACTAAATCGCAGTAGGCCATGATTTCGCGAATTGCTTTGCCGAATTCGCGTTGCTCGTAGTAAA
>JAYWIG010000140.1:0-52662 GCA_043789035.1 Betaproteobacteria bacterium | reverse complement strand
CCACCATGGAACTCACCATGGGGCCGTGTATGCGGTAAAAAGTGCTGCCGCCTTGTTGCCAACTTTCGATGCCCTTGGAATGCTTTTCCCAAAAGTTCGTCGGCAGTTGCAAGCAACCGGAATAGAGCAAATCGCTGTCTTCGAGTACTTGGTCGTTAAAGTAGTCTTCCGACGGCAAGGTTAGCGCAGTCGCTTTGATCCGCATGTTGATGTCTTTGGACACCAACACCACTTGGCGGTCAGGCCGTAGCTCTTGCAAGGCGCGCACAACGCCAAGAATTTGATTGTCTGCCTTGCCCACAGGCAGGCCAGTCGGCAGAATCGTCGCCATCATTTGCGTTTGGAAGAATAGCCTTCCTCGTGCATCGTCGTTACCAAGTAGGGATAAATCTAAACCAGCATCAATGGCACCTTGCTGAGCTTTGACAAGCTGGTCTAGCGAACGACTTACTTGGCGGGCATTACGAGAAACTTCTGACATGCCTTTTTTGTGATCGTCTAACTCCTCTAAGGTCATCATTGGAAGGTAGACGTCATGCTCGGCGAATCTAAACAAGCATGAAGGGTCATGCATCAGCACGTTGGTATCGAGTACAAACAGTTTGGTGGTTTGCCCGTCGGTGCCGCCTAAATTCTTTTTGTTGCTCGTTGCGCGTTGCCGTGGCTTTTTCGCTAAATCAGACAGGCCGCCGGTTTTTGCGGCAGGCTGGATGCCAGGCCTTACCGGTTGTGGTGCTGGTTGTGGCACTGGTTGTGGCACTTTAGCTATCGGTTTTTTAAGTTCGATAGCCGCTATTTGCTGAATTTGCTTGGCAAAGCTGTTGGTCGATTTAGAGGCTGCTGCAGTAGTCTCTGGTTCGGGTGTCGGGCTATGACTAATTTTTGATTTTGAGAGTGAAAAATCTAGCAATGTGGCGGGTTTAGACGGCGCTTTAGGCAAAGGCATTACAACAAATTCCTGCGAGAAACGGCTTTCGCCTTGGTGATAGTGATTAAACTATAGCTCATGAAAGCTACAAGCTTTGTACATAGGCTAACACTTCTTCGACATGGCCTGCGACTTTTACCCCACGCCATTCTTTTACCAGCTTGCCGTCAGCACTGATCACGAAGGTCGAGCGCTCAACGCCACGCACTTGCTTGCCATACATGTTTTTCATTTTCATGACGTCGAAAAGCGTGCAAACCGCCTCATCCGGGTCAGAAATAAGTTCGAAGTTGTACTCTTGCTTAGTTTTAAAGTTTTCATGCGATTTCATGCTGTCGCGGGAGATTCCGAAAACGACCGTATTGGCTTTGGCAAGACCTTTTTGTGCATCTCTAAAATCGCCGCCTTCAGTGGTGCAGCCTGGCGTGCTGTCTTTCGGGTAAAAGTACAAAACCACGTTTTTACCTTTGTGGGCAGATAGCTTAAAAGGCTCGCCGGTACATGCAGCTTGGAAATCGGTAACTTTTTTGCCAATCGTGACGGTCATAGTGCTAGTCCTTTGAAAGATCGTTTGATTTAAAGTGGCGATTAAATTGGTAATAGCGCAGCTAAAACCTTGCGGCCTTCAGCCATCAAAATATTGTAGGTGCGGCAGGCTGCTTGAGTGTCCATCGCTTCAATGCCGATGTGTAGATTTGTCAGTTTTGCGGTCAGCTTCGGGTGGGCAAAGCGCTGTTTTGCGCCGGTGCCAAAAATAATGAGTTCGGGCTTTAGCAAGAGCAAAGAGGTGAAGTCCTCCTCTGTAATCTCTTCGAACGTTGCAGGCCGCCACTTTTGAAGCTCACCTTCGGGCATTACCAGCATCGCACCTTGGTGTTTTACCCGATTAACTTCAATGAAATCGTCGCCATAGGCGGTCACCGTATTGAGAGCATTGGGTTGGTCTGCGTGTAGTTTCATTTCGCTAATGTACCAAAATGTATGAAAGACGGAGATGTTAAACTCATGGGTATTCGAGCAACACATTTCGAGCTGGGTATTTGCCAAGATTTTATGATCCAAGCAACTCGCTGGGAGCACTTGCGCAACTTTAACTAAACGCCCAACCAACCGTGAAAATTATGGATAGTCATCAACAATTGCCCCAACTGCCCCCTCTCCGAGTAGGTTTACTCGGTATTGGCACCGTCGGTTCCGGCACTTTCGAAGTGCTTAGACGCAACCAGGACGAAATTCAACGTCGTGCCGGGCGGGGTATCGCAATCACGATGGTGGCTGATCTTGACGTTGCGAGGGCCAGGGCTATTGTTGGCGAAAAAGTCAATGTAGTTGGCGATGCGAACCTCGTCGTTGAGTCCCCCGATGTTGATGTTGTTGTCGAATTGATTGGTGGCTACGGCATTGCCAAAGCTCTGGTGTTGAAAGCCATTGCCTCAGGTAAACATGTGGTGACCGCTAATAAAGCTTTGCTAGCGGTGCACGGCAACGAGATTTTTGCTGCTGCTCAGGCTAAGGGCGTGGTGGTCGCTTTTGAAGCCGCAGTAGCCGGTGGTATCCCGATTATCAAGGCATTGCGTGAAGGTTTAACAGCCAATCGAGTTGAATGGATTGCTGGAATTATTAATGGCACCACCAACTTTATTCTGTCGGAAATGCGCGATAAAGGTTTGCCCTTTGATGTGGTGCTGAAACAAGCGCAAGCGTTAGGCTACGCCGAGGCTGATCCTACCTTCGATATCGAAGGTGTCGATGCTGCCCACAAAGCCACGATTCTGGGTTCTATTGCTTTTGGGATCCCTTTAAGTTTCGACAAAGCCTACATTGAAGGCATCAGCAAGTTAGAAGCAGAGGACATCAAATACGCAGAGCAACTTGGTTATCGGATCAAGCTTTTGGGTATCGCTCGCCGCCGCAGCATTGATGGCGCAGATGCTATCGAACTTCGAGTACACCCCACGCTGATCCCCTCCAAACGATTGATCGCCAATGTTGAAGGTGCGATGAATGCGGTTTGGGTTAAAGGCGATGCGGTAGGGCATACTATGTATTACGGTAAGGGCGCAGGTAGCGAACCTACCGCAAGCGCAGTGATTGCCGATTTAGTGGATGTGGCTCGTAGTGCTGGTTCGAGCGCTGCTCAACGTGTGCCGGCGTTGGCGTTTCAGCCGCAAAGCATGCATGGCACTCGTATTCTTGCCATGGAAGATGTTCAAACAGCTTACTACCTACGGTTGCGTGTTGCAGACGAGCCTGGCGTGTTGGCCGATATCACCCGTATGTTGGCTGATGCGCAAATATCACTCGACGCGGTTTTGCAGCGAGAGCCTGCCGAAGGCGAGCATCAAACCGATGTGGTGTTGATTACTCACCAAACCATTGAGAAGTCAGTCAATGCGGCTTTGGCTCGCATTGAGGCATTGCCAAGTGTGTTGAGCAAGGTAAGGCGTATTCGGTTAGAGGAGCTTGCTTGAAAATGGTAATGAGTTATCCAATGAGTTACATGAGCACGCGTGGTTCGAATCAAGGAACAACGTTTAGTGCCACATTGATGGCTGGGTTAGCTGATGATGGCGGCCTAATGATGCCAGCAAGCTATCCCCAAATTGATGGTGCAACTTTAACTAGCTGGCGTGGCTTGTCTTACGCCGATTTAGCATTCGAAGTGGTGAGTCGTTTTGTTGACGACATCCTAGCCACAGACTTAAAAGCAATCGTCTCTAAGACTTATACCGAAGCCACTTATGGCACTGCTGACATTGCACCTTTAAAGCCCTTGGGTGAGGGGCGGTTTCTATTGGCATTGTCGAATGGCCCAACACTAGCGTTTAAAGACATGGCTATGCAGTTGCTGGGTAATCTGCTGGAATACACTGTAGGTAAATCCGGTTCACAGCTAAATATTTTAGGCGCTACTTCGGGTGATACTGGTTCTGCTGCTGAGTATGCGATGCGTGGCAAACGCGGGATTCGCGTGTTTATGATGTCGCCGCATGAGCGTATGAGCGCGTTTCAAACCGCGCAAATGTTTTCATTGCTCGACGATAATATTTTTAACATCGCCATTGATGGCGTGTTCGACGATTGCCAAGATATGGTCAAAGCCGTATCGAATGATTTGAAGTTTAAAAACCGCTATGCTATTGGTACAGTGAACTCGATCAACTGGGCCCGCGTGGTGGCGCAGGTGGTTTATTACTTTAAAGGTTACTTGGCCGCCACAAGCAGTAACGATCAAGAGGTGTCGTTTACTGTACCTTCGGGTAACTTTGGCAATGTGATGGCTGGGCATGTAGCTCGCATGATGGGCTTACCGATCAAACGTCTGGTGGTGGCAACTAACGAAAACGATGTGCTCGACGAGTTCTTTCGAACCGGTGTATATCGTCCGCGTACCTCGCGTGAAACTCAGCAAACCAGTAGCCCGTCGATGGACATTTCCAAAGCATCAAACTTTGAGCGTTTTGTGTTTGATCTGATGGATCGCGATTCTGAAAAGTTAGCAGCACTTTGGAAAGAGTTAGACACAAAAGGCTATTTTGATTTGTCCGATTACCCGTGCTTTAGTTTGGTGAAAGATAAATACGGCTTTGTGTCTGGTGCGAGCAATCATGCCAAACGCTTAGAAAAAATTCGTGAAATTGATAAGACCTTTAACGTGGTCATCGATACTCATACGGCTGACGGCTTAGTTGTGGCGGAGCAGTTTCAAGAGGCGGGCGTGCCTATGCTTTGTTTAGAAACTGCATTGCCTGCGAAGTTCTCTGTCAGTATCGAAGAAGCTTTAGGACGTGTGGCACCTCGGCCAGCAGCATTCAATGGAATTGAGAACTTAGTGCAAAAGTTTACGTTGATGCCTTCAGACGTCGGGTTGCTCAAGCAATATGTGGCTGCGCGTTGCACATAGAAGGTTAAGAAGGTTAAATAGCGAATGAAAGTTTTTGGTTTTGCCGGTTACTCTGGCTCCGGTAAAACAACCTTGATCGAGAAGGTCATCCCTGAGTTGATTGCTTCTGGTTTGCGAGTGTCGTTAATCAAGCATGCGCATCATAGTTTCGACATTGATAAGCCGGGCAAAGATTCCTATCGTCACCGTGAAGCGGGTGCCCATGAGGTATTGATTGCCTCGTCTCAGCGCTGGGTGTTAATGCATGAATTGCGCGCGACTGAGGAGCCCTCGTTAGATGACTTATTGAAGCAGTTTTCCGCATGTGATTTGATCTTGGTTGAAGGTTATAAGTTTTCATCTGTGCCAAAAATCGAAATTTATCGCGCGGAACATGGCAAACCGAGGCTCGATGCCAAAACCCACCACATTGTGGCAGTTGCAACATCAAACGCATTAGAAACAGAAGGCTTGGCGCAAATCGATCTGAATAAGCCTCGTGAGGTGGCAGACTTCGTATTGCGTTATTGTGGGTTTGGCGATTAGAAACTTTAAGGGGTACTGAATGAATATTGCAGACTTAAAACAATTTATCGACCAAAAATGGGATACCGATTTAATTCCTCGTTTGGTTGATTACGTTCGAATTCCTGCGAAATCTCCCGCTTTCGATGCCAGTTGGGCAGAGCACGGGCATTTGGCTGCAGTCATCAAACTGGCCGAAGAGTGGGCGAGAAAACAACCGGGCAGCATCGCAGGTAGCGCAGCGCTTTCTGGGATGGTTTTGGAAATTATTTGCTTGGATGGAAAAACACCTTGCATATTTTTCGATGTGCCCGCAACCCAAGGCATAGGTAACGCACAAACTTGTTTGTTCTATGGTCACTTAGACAAGCAACCTGAGATGACTGGCTGGCGAGAAGATCTCGGGCCATGGAAGCCAGTGATTGACGATAATAAGTTATACGGCCGTGGTGGTGCAGATGATGGCTATGCCCTTTTTGCGTCACTGACGGCGCTTGCTGCTTTAGACAAAGAAGGCATTGCGCGGCCACGTTGCGTTGGCCTGATCGAAACCTGCGAAGAAAGCGGTAGCCCAGATTTACCGGCCTACCTTGAAATGCTGATGCCTCGTTTAGGCGACGTGCAACTGGTGGTCGGTTTAGATTCAGGTTGCGGTAACTACGAGCAGCTCTGGGTAACGACGTCGCTGCGTGGCTTAGTGGGTGGTGTGTTGAATGTTGAAATTTTGAATGAAGGCGTGCACTCTGGCATGGCCTCCGGCATCGTGCCTTCATCATTTCGAATTGCTCGCCAACTATTGAATCGTATCGATGATCCGGCCACTGGCAAGGTGCAACTTTCCGAATTGTATGCAGAAATTCCTGCGGATCGTCAGTTACAAGCTACTCAGGCTGGCGATATTCTTGGCGACATGGTCTGGAAGCAATTTCCGTGGGTCAGTTGTGACCACGCACCTAATCAGCATTTGGCAGGTGCCCGTGAAAGCTTACACGCACAACCTACTAGTACTGATCCGGTCGAGTGTATTTTAAATCGCACTTGGCGGCCTGCTTTGAGTGTAACCGGAGCGATGGGTTTCCCTCCTATATATTCGGCTGGCAACGTATTGCGGCCGTTTACGAAGCTAAAGCTTTCGATGCGCATTCCGCCAACGGTCAATGCGCAAGAAGCTACGAAAGCGATGAAAAAGGCTTTCGAAGAAAATACCCCTTACAACGCTAGAGTAACTTTCGATGCCGATTGGGGTGCGAATGGTTGGAATGCGCCCGCTGAAGCCCAATGGTTAAAGCGTTTGCTTGAGCAACAGTCTCAAAGCGTATATGGCAAGCCCGCAGCTTACCTGGGTGAGGGTGGCACGATTCCGTTTATGAATATGTTGGGCGAAAAATTTCCGAAAGCACAATTCCTAATTACCGGCGTGTTGGGGCCAAACTCCAACGCTCATGGGCCAAATGAGTTCTTGCATATTCCGTATGTGAAGAAGCTCACTCTGGCTGTCGCAGGGGTGGTCGCGGGTATGGCTGTTAAAAATTAGGCTGATAAAAGATGCTTACATTTGACGAGGGTTTGGCTGCACTAATGCAACATGCCTCACCGGTTGATAAACCGCTAGAGACGGTTGCAACTATGGATTGCTTGGGTCGAGTGTTGGCGCAGGCGATTGTGTCGACCTTGAATGTACCGCCAATGGATAACAGCCAAATGGATGGCTATGCAATTCGAACAAGTGAACTATCGGTGCTTCAAAGTGCAGGCTTAGCGGTATCTCAGAGAATTCCTGCGGGGGCTGTGCCGGGCGCGTTAGCTAAAGGCAGCGTTGCTCGTATCTTTACCGGTGCGATGATGCCCGACGGTGCTGATGCTGTTGTGATGCAAGAGCAAGTTCAGGCATTCGAGCGAAACGGTGTCCCTTTCATTAAACTGGCGCCGGATGTTTCGCCTAAGAGTGGGGCATGGGTTCGCTACGCAGGAGAGGACATTAAGCAGGGTAGTGCGGTTCTCGATAAAGGACATGTGCTTGAATCGCAAGCACTGGGGTTGGCAGCTTCAGTTGGTGCTGCGCAGCTTCAGGTGTTTGCCAAAGTGAAGGTCGCCTGTTTCTTTACTGGCGATGAATTAGCCATGCCGGGAGAAGTGTTAAAGCTTGGTTCGATTTACAACAGCAATCGTTTTACTCTTGTGAACATGCTTCGCGAGTTAGGTTGCGAAGTAACCGATTTCGGTATCGTGGCAGATACGCTTGAAGCAACTCGCGCAACGTTACGCGCGGCCGCTATTGATCATGATTTGATTGTTACTTCGGGTGGTATGTCCGTTGGGGAAGAAGATCATGTGAAGCCCGCTGTTGAAGCAGAAGGCGGTATCGATATGTGGCAGATTGCGATTAAACCAGGTAAGCCATTGGCTTATGGTTATGTAAACCGCGGAACCAGTACAGGTAAAACGCACTTCATTGGCTTGCCGGGAAACCCAGTATCCTCATTCGTCACTTTCTTGTTGTTTGTGCAGCCCTTCATCAAGCGATTACAAGGTATAGCTGGATGGGAGTGGCAGCCGCGGCCGATGGTGGTAAATTTCAATTGGCCCAAAGCCGACAGGCGACGCGAGTTTTTGCGGGTTAGAGTGAACGCCCAAGGCCAGCTCGATTTATTTGCTAACCAAAGCTCCGGCGTTTTAACCTCGACTGTATGGGCAACGGGTTTGCTTGATAATCCGGCAGGCAAAACAATCGCAATCGGCGATGTTGTTCAGTATCTGCCTCTGAAAGTGTAAGTGATGAAGGTAACGCTACTTTATTTTGCGAGCTTGCGTGAAGCCGTTGGCACGAATCGGGAGGCGCTTGTACTGCCCACCTCGGTAACGACGGTTGCTGCACTCATTGAGTTTCTTGTGCAGCGAGGCCCGCAATGGCGTGAGGCTTTGCGCTTAAGCAAAGGGATGAAGTGTGCCTTGAATCAAGAAGTAGTGAGTGTTGATACTGTGCTTACCGATGGTTCAGAAGTTGCCTTTTTTCCTCCAGTGACCGGCGGTTGAGTAGACCTACGAAATGACAGTAAAAGTACAAGAACAAGATTTCGACATCAGCGTTGAAACTGCTGCGCTTCGCGCTGCCTGTGGTGCTGGTGTAGGGGCTGTGGCGCTGTTTATCGGCACTGTTCGTGATATGAATGAGGGGGCAAATGTTTCTACCATGACGCTTGAACATTACCCTGGAATGACTGAAAAATCATTGCTGTCAATTTGCAAAAAGGCGCAGACGAGGTGGAACATATTTGAGCCGCTCGTCATTCATCGAGTGGGGCCCTTGCTACCTAAGGATCAGATCGTCTTGGTTGCAGTTGCTTCCGCGCACAGAGGTGAAGCATTCGCGGCGTGCGAGTTTATTATGGATTACCTCAAGAGCGAAGCACCTTTCTGGAAAAAGGAACAAACACCTGAGGGTGAACGTTGGGTTGATGCAAGAGTCAGTGATGACGTTACATTAAAAAAATGGCAGTGATTGGCTGAGTAATGACTTTTCTTTGGGCCATACTATCTATAGCTGCCGCCGCATTTCAGACCGCTAGGAATACGCTGCAAAGAACCCTTTTTGCAAAAGTCGGTACGGTGGGTGCAACCCACGTGCGCTTTATGTTTGGCCTGCCTTTTGCATTAGTATTTTTGTTCGCTGTGTCAATATGGTTGCAGGTCAACAACCCTTCGATCACGGTAGCTGGAACATTGGCTAGTCGCGCTTCAACATTTTGGTTCGCTTTGGCTGGTGGCGCTTTGTTTCAGATATTTGCTACCGCTTTTATGCTCGCAGCCATGGAAAAACAGAGCTTTGTGGTGGTGACAGCTTTTGTGAAAACAGAGCCTTTATTGGTAGCGCTTTTTGGCGTGTTGATTATTGGTGACGTTCTGTCTCTTTCGGCTTGGGTCTCAATTGCATTGGCAACCTTAGGCGTTGTAATGTTTTCTTGGCCACCTAAAAAGTTAGAAGCAGGCAGTTCTGAATTAATGGCTGCCATCGTACCGGGTCTGATTTCGGCAAGTTGTTTTGCTTTCTCTGTACTTGGCTTTCGCGCCGCTGTTTTGGCACTTGATGTGCAAGCACCGTTTTATGTACGGGCAATCATCGTGTTGGCTTTGGGGCAAACACTTCAAACCGCGTGTTTGAGTTTATGGTTACGCATACGTGAGCCGGGGCGACTCTCAAGCCTGTTTACAGCTTGGCGGCCCTCACTCGTTGCTGGCTTCTTTGGCGCGAGTGCGTCAGGGTGTTGGTACATGGCCTTCGCTCTTGAATCAGCGGCCAAGGTGCGCACCTTGGGGTTGATCGAAATATTCTTTGCATTAATTGTGTCAAAGCAGATTTTCAAACAAACCATTACACCACTGCAACTCGCCGGGTTGCTGGCTTTGGCTGCTGGCCTGGGTTGGTTATTAATTGGAGCGTAATTGATCATGAAAACACAACATGAAAAAGCCGCAGCATTCGTTGCTTTACATCAAACTCCGGGTTGCTTTTTAATTCCAAACCCTTGGGATAGAGGCTCTGCAATTCTTCTTGAATCCATGGGCTTCAAAGCACTTGCGTCGACCGGAGCAGGTTACGCGTTTACTCTTGGTAAACCAGATTTAGGCGTTGGTGCTAAAGACATGCTTGGTTACTTTAAAGACATTTGTGATGTCACCGATGTACCTGTAAGTGCCGATATGCAAAATGGTTTTGGCGATACGCCGGAATCAGCTGCTTTAACCATTTTGGAGGCCGCAAAAGTTGGTTTAGTGGGCGGATCAATTGAAGATGCGAGCGGTAATTCCTTGAGCGCCATCTACGATATTGGCTTAGCCGCTGAAAGAATTACTGCAGCGGCGCAAGCTGCAAAAAGCCTGAGCTTTAAGTTTATGCTTACCGCTCGCTGTGAAAATTATCTGTATGGCAACCCGAGCATTAGCGATACGATAAAGCGCCTGCAGGCGTATCAAGAGGCTGGGGCTGACGTGCTTTATGCGCCGGGTATTCAAACTGTTGAAGATATCAACGCGGTGCTAAGTTCAATTGATAGGCCGATGAATTTATTGATGGGCTTCCCATCGAGTCAATTGACTGTCGCAATGGTGGCTGCTTTAGGTGTTAAACGTATTAGCATCGGCGGATCGATGGCAAGAGCAGCGATGGGTGCGTTAAAGCGAGCCGGGGCTGAGATGTTGGAACACGGTACTTTCAACTACGCGAAAGAGGCAATGGTAGGTAAGGATTTAAATGCCTTATTTACTGTTAAGCGGGGCTAATCACATTCTTTTTTACCAAGGGGTGGATAGCTTAGCCCGACACATTTGATTTATCGGGCTATCAAGTTGTCATAATGGATCCCTACTTTTTTGGGGTGTGTGTGATGAGAAACTTAACTTTGCATTGCTCCGGCTCTCTTGCCGTGTACTTGGCTGCTGGGTTATTTCAGGTGGCGCTAGCGCAACAGGTGCAGCCAGCTGCCGCCGATTCTGCATACGTTCAAACCGTCAATATTCGAGTTACTCGGACTGAGGCTAAAAACTCAGAAACACCAGCTTCCATTGATACGATTAATCGGTCACAGATCGAAGATGCCAAAGCGCAAGTGAATCTTTCGGAGGTGCTTGGTGGTGTTCCAGGTTTAGTTGCGAACAACAGAAACAATTACGCCCAAGACTTGCAACTTTCCAGCCGAGGCTTTGGTGCGAGAACCGCCTTTGGTGTGCGTGGACTTCGAATTTATGTCGACGGCATTCCCGGCAACTCACCCGATGGACAGGGGCAAATTTCGCATATCGATTTAGGGTCGGCGCGGCTAATCGAAGTATTGCGTGGGCCTTTTGCGTCTATTTATGGAAACTCTTCTGGCGGCGTTATTAACGTTGTGACGCAATCCGGTGGGCCAGATACCGAATCGACAACCTCGCTTGCTGCGGGCAGTTTCGGCTCGTACAAACTGGGCCAAAAGTTCAGTGGCGGTTCACAAGGTTTTAACTATGTCGTCGATTTATCGCGCTACACAACCGACGGTTGGCGAGCCCATAGCGCTGCGACAAAAGACAACGTCAATGCACGCTTAGGTTTCCAACTCGGAAAAAACACCCAAGCGACTTTGGTGCTGAATAGCGTGAATATTCCTGATGCACAAGACCCGCAAGGCCTAGCACTTGCTGATTTATCGAACCCAAGAGGCGTGGTGCCATCGGTGCTTACTTTTAATACCCGTAAGTCAACAAAACAATCGCAGCTAGGGTTGGATATTGTTCATCGGTTCAGTGCCGAACACTCACTCAAGTTTACTGCTTACGGTGGGCAACGAGACGTTACTCAATACCAAGCGACAGCTATCGCTGCGCAAACAGCGGCAACGTCCGCTGGCGGCGTTGTCGATTTAGCGCGTGATTACATGGGTATCGATACTCGTTACACGTTCAGACGCAGCCTAGAAAATGGCCCAATATTAATGCATATTGGTTTAACCAGCGACAGGCTTAGCGAGGTGAGACGTGGCTTTGATAACTTCATTGCCAACGCTGCGATTAACCCGGATCCTCTGTGTATTTCGGGGACTTCGCGTCTCTTTCTATGTGGCGTGCAAGGCAAACTCAGAAGGGATGAAAATAATAAGGTTCGCGCCAACGACCAATACTTTCAAGCGCAATGGTCGCCAGCTGCCGATGTCACTGTGCACGGCGGAGTGAGGCGCAGCAACATTACGCTAACGTCGCAAGACAACTATATCGTTGCAGGTAATCCAAACGACAGCGGTGGCATTTCTTACTCGGGTACCACGCCCATGTTGGGCGTGTTGTACAACTTGAATAGCAAAGTCAATTTGTATGCGTCATGGGGCAAAGGGTTTGATGCGCCGACCTTGAATGAAATTGCCTACAACCCTGACGCAACCAAATCTGGTTTAAATCTTGGTTTGCGGCCTGCACGAAGTACGCAGTATGAGATCGGCGCGAAGTATCAAATGTCTCGGAGTGCGTTGCTGCAAGCCGCTTTGTTCCAAGCAAAAACAACCGATGAAATTGTGGTGTTGAGTAATAACGGCGGGCGCTCACGTTTCCAAAATGCCGGAGGCACGCAACGCGATGGTTTGGAACTTTCCTATAACAATCAGTTCGCCAAGGGTTGGAACACGCGCTGGGCTTATACCTATCTGAATGCTCGATATAGCGATACATTCACCGCCTGTTTTACAACCACCTGCACAAGTACGACCGGTGTTGCAGTGCCAGCCGGTAGCGGCCTGCCTGGAGTGCCCAAACAAAGCCTGTTTGCCGACGTGGCCTGGGCAAGTACCGATGGTGCTCTACGTACTGGCTTGGAGTGGAGGGCCTCTGGCAAAGTGTCAGCCAATGACTTGAACAACGCCTACGCGCCTGGCTATGGCGTCTTTGCTGCTCGGGTCAGCCTGCAACAAAAAGCAGGCAACTGGACGTTCCGTGAGTTTGCCCGTGTCGATAACCTATTGGGCAAAAGCTATATTGGATCGGTGATCGTGAACCAAGCCAGTTCACAGTTTTATGAACCAGCGGCTGGTCGTAGTTGGCTGTTCGGGGTTTCGGCGAACTATAAGTTCTAAGAGGCAATTCAATAACTGTGTTTTTATACAGTATAATTAAGGTCGGTTTGAACTTGAATTAATCGTACTTACCCTAATCTACAGCGCATCCTTATTTACTTTGTGAATGAAAATTATGCGTTTCGATAAACTCACAACCCAGTTTCAACAAGCCTTGGCCGATGCTCAAAGCATCGCCTTGGCCAACGACAATCAATATGTTGATCCTCTTCACCTGCTCAGCGCGATTATTGCCGAGCCGGAAAGCTCAGGGCGCGTGATGCTTGAGCGCGCAGGCGTTCGAGTGGGTGGTCTAAAACCCCAGCTCGATGCCGCAATAAAACGCTTGCCACAGGTGCAAGGTGTTACTGAAATACAAGTTGGCCGAGAGCTAGCCAGCTTAATGAATGCTGCCGAGAAAGAGGCGGGCAAGCGCAACGACCAATTTATCGCGAGCGAATTGTTCTTGCTGGCGCTAGCCGACAGCAAAACCACCGAGGCGGGCCGTTTGGCGTCCGATGCTGGCTTGTCTAAGGTCTCTCTTGGAGCGGCGATTGATTCAGCACGCGGTGGTAATTCCGTCGATTCGTCCAATGCCGAAGGCCAGCGCGAATCGCTAAAAAAATACTGTGTTGATTTAACTGAGCGTGCTCGCATGGGCAAGCTCGACCCAGTCATAGGGCGTGATGATGAGATTCGTCGCACCATTCAAATTTTGCAGCGTCGAACAAAAAATAATCCGGTGTTGATCGGCGAACCCGGCGTGGGCAAAACCGCGATTGTTGAAGGCTTAGCCCAACGTATTGTGAATGAAGAAGTGCCTGAATCTTTGAAGGGCAAGCGAGTGCTTGTACTTGATATGGCAGCACTTTTAGCCGGTGCGAAATATCGCGGTGAATTCGAAGAACGCCTAAAGGCTGTGTTGAATGATCTGGCCAAAGATGAAGGCCAAACTATTGTCTTTATCGATGAAATGCACACCATGGTGGGCGCTGGTAAAGCCGAGGGCGCGATTGATGCGGGCAATATGTTGAAGCCCGCGCTAGCCCGCGGTGAGTTGCATTGCGTGGGCGCGACGACGCTTGATGAGTATCGCAAGTACATTGAAAAAGATGCTGCGTTAGAGCGTCGCTTTCAGAAAATTATGGTTGATGAGCCGTCCGTAGAAGCAACCGTTGCCATTCTTCGAGGCTTGCAAGAGAAGTACGAGTTGCATCACGGTATTGAAATTACCGATCCTGCGATTGTTGCTGCCGCTGAACTTTCGAATCGCTACATTACCGACAGATTTTTGCCCGACAAAGCCATTGATTTAATTGACGAGGCGGCGGCGCGCATCAAGATGGAAATCGACAGCAAGCCTGAGGTGATGGACAAGCTTGATCGCCGCTTGATTCAGCTCAAAATCGAGCGTGAGGCAGTGCGTAAAGAGAATGACGATGCGTCTAAGCGTCGCATGGAATTAATCGAGCAAGAAATTCTTAGACTCCAAAAAGAATACGCTGATTTCGATGAATTGCTGCGTGCTGAAAAAGCGTCAGTGCAAGGCAGCGCACAAATTAAAACTGAGATTGATCAGTTGCGTGCGCAGATGGCTGATTTGCAGCGTAAAGGCCAGTTCGATAAGTTGGCTGAAATTCAGTACGGTAAATTGCCTGAACTAGAAGGGCGATTGAACGCTGCGCATGAAGCCGAAGTGTCGGGTAAAAACGGCCAAACTGGTGTGAAAAAACTGCTACGTACTTATGTTGGTGCCGAAGAGATCGCTGAAGTTGTGTCTCGTGCCACTGGCATTCCGGTTTCGCGAATGATGCAGGGCGAACGAGAAAAGCTACTCGCGATGGAAGATGCCTTGCGCTTGCGCGTGGTTGGGCAAGAAGATGCGCTCGAAGTGGTTGCTGATGCAATCCGTCGTTCGCGCGCTGGCTTAAGCGACCCGCGTCGCCCGTACGGTTCTTTTCTGTTTCTTGGCCCAACCGGCGTGGGAAAGACTGAACTTTGTAAAGCGCTGGCGCAATTCCTGTTTGATGCCGATGATCACATTGTTCGCTTAGACATGAGTGAGTTCATGGAGAAGCATTCCGTATCGCGCTTAATCGGTGCGCCTCCCGGCTATGTCGGCTTCGAGGATGGCGGCTATTTGACCGAAGCTGTGCGTCGCAAGCCGTACAGTGTGATCTTGCTTGATGAAATTGAAAAAGCGCATCCAGATGTCTTTAATGTGCTTTTGCAAGTACTCGATGATGGCCGTTTAACGGATGGCCAGGGCCGCACGGTTGATTTTCGTAACACGGTGATTGTGATGACATCGAACCTTGGTTCTCATGAAATTCAGCGCCTTTCGGCTGACCCTGAAACCAATGATCGCGAGTTAATTAAAGAAGCCGTCATGATGGAAGTTAGGAAGCAGTTCCGCCCAGAGTTTATTAATCGCATCGATGAAGTCGTTGTGTTTAATGCGCTCGATGCCAAGCACATCGCTTCGATTGCCAAAATACAGTTGCACGACTTGGAAACTCGTTTGCAACAGCGCGATATGACGTTATCGGTTAGTGATGCTGCCTTGGCTGAAATCGCTAAGGCTGGCTTCGATCCAGTGTATGGTGCTCGGCCTTTGCGACGTGCGATTCAGAATTTCATCGAGAACCCGATTGCCAAGTTAGTGCTTAAGGGGCGCTATGGCGAGAAAGATGTGATCCCCGTGGATTTCACCGATGGTCAATTTGTCTTCGAGCGAACCGTCCACTAATCGTGTAATAGCGCACCTTGATATGGACGCTTTCTATGCGTCCGTTGAACTACTTGATCGACCTGATCTCGTTGATAAACCTGTTATTGTGGGTGGCCGAGGCGAGCGAAACAGTCGTGGCGTAGTGACCACTTGCAACTACAAAGCGAGGGAGTTTGGTGTGCGCTCTGGCATGCCGATGAGAAAGGCCGCTGAGTTGTGCCCAGCGGCCATTTACTTGCCAGTGAATTTTGATCGCTATCGACATTACTCCCGACTGTTTAAAGCGGCTGTCGCTGGCATATGCGACCGTATCGAAGATAGAGGTATCGATGAGGTGTATATCGACCTTACCGCCGTTGCGAATGGCAGCTTCGAAGAAGCGCAAACGATTGCCATTCAAATAAAGCAAGCCGTATTCGATGCCACACAGCTGACTTGTTCGGTTGGGCTTGCGCCGAACAAGTTGATTGCCAAAATTGCGTCTGACTTAGATAAACCGAATGGGCTATCGCTGGTTAAGCACGAAGACATTGAAAGTGTGTTGTGGCCGCTACCTGTCAAAAAAGTAAATGGCATTGGCCCAAAGGCTTGCGACAAATTAGCCTTGTTGAGCATTTGGTCGATAGGCGACTTAGCGGCAACGCCCGTGCAAGTGCTCATCGAGCGTTTCGGTAGCAACTATGGCCGCTGGCTCAACAATGCCGCGTGGGGGCGAGACCAGCGCGATATCGAAATTTACAGCGACCCTAAAAGTGTGAGTAAAGAAACCACTTTCGAGCGTGATTTACACCCGCGTGCGGATTGGCATGCCTTGGCTGAAATCGTGGCTGACCTTTGCGAGCAACTCGCTGCTCACTTAAGCAAAAGGACATTGCTCACACGTACGATTGGTGTAAAGCTGCGCTACGATAACTTTGCATCGTTGACGCGTGACGTGGCGTTGCGAGAACCTTGCAACGATTTAATTAGCATCCGTAAAGCTGCTTTCGAATGTTTGGCTAAGGCTAGCCCGCATCGCAAGATTCGCTTGGTGGGCGTGAAGGCCAGTGGCCTTGAATACGATCAAATTCACGGGCGAGGAAATCTGCATATGCGTGTTGCAGAAAAAAGCGATGGAGATGAGTCTGATACGAACCAGGTGAAATTGTTTTAGCAACATACGGGACAAGTGGCACAATGGAAAAAACTCATCCACGGGCCAATATGAAATCGTCATTTATTCTCGTTGCTATTAGTGCGCTGCTTGCACTCACTGGTTGCGCGACACAAAACTCCACACAAAGCTCAACACAACCCCAAAGTCCTACGACTCAGGCAACCTCTGACCTTGCTAAGTTAGATGCTCGTGCTGTGGCCAAGGCCTTGGCACCGTCGGGAACACTGCGCGCTGCAATCAATTTGGGCAACCCAATTCTGGCTAAACGCGGGCAGGGCACCGAACCGCCCAGTGGTCTTTCAGTTGACATCGCCAGAGAACTAGGTGCAAGACTAGGTGTTCCGGTGCAGTTAGTCACTTTCGAAGCGGCAGGTAAAGTTGTTGATGCCTTAAAAGCTGGCAGCGTTGACTTGGTGTTTGTTGCAATCGACCCTGTACGCGGTGCAGATGTTTTCTATTCTGCGCCTTATGTGATTATCGAAGGCAGCTACATGGTGCCTAAGAACTCACCCATCCAGCGAAACGATCAAGTCGATGTGCCGGGCAACCGAATAGTAGTTGGCGCTGGAAGTGCCTATGATTTGTTTTTAATTCGCGAATTGAAAAAGGCAACCTTGGTGAGGGCGAATAGCTCACCTCAAGTAGTTGACAAATTAGTTGCCGAAAAATTTGAAGTTGCAGCTGGCGTTCGACAACAGCTCGAAGCCGATGCAAAACGTTTCCCTAGCGTGCGCATGCTGGAGGGGCGCTTTATGCAAATTGATCAGGCGGTCGGAGTGCCCAAAACCGGCAATAGAGAAGAAGCTCTGCCTTATTTAAGAGCATTTATCGAAGAGTTAAAGCGTTCGGGTTTTGTGGAGAATTCTTTGAAGCGACATAGGATTGAGGGCGCAGCTGTGGCGAAATAGTTCAGCATGGCAAAATGCGGGGTTTCGCTTTGTTTCTTTCCGCGTTTTAGGTCTAGTACATGTCATCTTTTGTTGCTCCCGGTTCCGCTGTCACATCTCTCGAATTTCTAACTGAAGTTAATCTCCCTAACGAGGTGCAGGTCGCCGTTTTAATTAGTGGCGTCATCGCCGCTGAACTCAAGGTTCGCCCTGCGCAGGTACAAGCGGCGATTGGCTTGCTGAATGAAGGCGCAACAGTGCCCTTTATCTCTCGCTATCGTAAAGAGGTCACCGATAATCTTGATGACACACAATTGCGGCATTTGGAAGAGCGCTTGATTTATTTGCGTGAAATGGAAGATCGACGTGCAGCCGTTGTCGAATCGATTAAAGAGCAGGGCAAGCTTACCCAAGCCTTGCTCAATCAAATCATGCAAGCCGATACTAAGCAGCGTATTGAAGACTTGTATTTGCCGTACAAACAAAAGCGTCGTACAAAAGCTCAAATCGCTAAAGAAGCGGGCCTAGAGCCGCTCGCTGATGCCTTGTATGCGGCAGCCTTGGCCGATGAAGCCATGTCTCCAGTCGAATTGGCTACTAAGTACTTCAACGAACAAGTGCCCGATGTGAAAACAGCGCTTGATGGTGCACGCGATATTGTGATCGAGCGTTTCTCTGAGCAAGCTGATGTGCTGCAAACCCTGCGCGATATGGTGTGGGATACGGGCTGGGCTTACAGCAAAAAGATTGAAGATACCAAGCCTACGGACGCCAAGGTTGACATTGAGAAATTTCGCGACTACTTTGATTTCGCTGAACCGATTAAGAACATTCCTTCACATCGTGCTTTAGCGTTGTTTCGTGGTCGTACGGTTGGGGTGTTATCTCTACGTTTGGGGCTGGATGAAGAGCGCGATAATCTAGTTCCACATCCTTGCGTTTTACGCTTGGCGGGTGTAGTTGGTGCGGCCTCTGTTTTCAAAGGTGCCGATAGCAAGCCAGTGATTGGCGCGGCAGCGTTCGAGACACCGGTATTGTGGTTGCGTGAAGCGTTGCGATGGTGCTGGCGCGTTAAGCTGCTGTCACAAATCGAAAACGAACTGTTCACTCGTCTCCGCGAAACTTCAGAAACCGAATCTATCCGCGTATTCGCAACCAACTTGAAAGATTTACTTCTCGCCGCTCCGGCTGGTCCTAAATGCGTCATGGGCCTAGACCCAGGCATTCGTACCGGTTGTAAGGTCGCGGTGGTTGATAGCACGGGTAAGTTGCTCGATCACGCGGTGATATACCCGCATGAGCCACGCCGAGATTGGGAGGGCTCGATTGCGACGCTGGGCGCTTTGTGTGTAAAACATAATGTGCAGTTGATTTCCATTGGTAATGGCACTGCTTCTCGCGAAACCGATAAGCTTGCTGTTGAGTTAATCGAAAAATTGGCGCTTGCTGGTAAGCCTGGCGTGAAGAAAATTGTGGTCTCGGAAGCCGGAGCATCTGTTTACTCAGCGTCAGAAACAGCGGCCAAAGAGTTCCCAACATTGGACGTCACTATTCGCGGCGCAGTATCGATTGCACGCCGCTTGCAAGACCCATTGGCCGAGCTCGTCAAAATCGATCCAAAGGCAATTGGTGTTGGCCAGTATCAACATGACGTGAACCAGCGTGAATTAGCCCGATCGCTTGACGCGGTCGTTGAGGATTGTGTGAACGGTGTGGGGGTTGATTTGAATACCGCGTCGGCCCCCTTGCTCGCGAGAGTGAGTGGCCTAACCGCCATGGTGGCCCAACGCGTGGTGGATTATCGCGATCAGCATGGTTCGTTCACTAGCCGCAATGCCTTGTTGCAAGTGCCTTATCTTGGTGAAAAAGCGTTCCAACAAGCGGCAGGTTTCTTGCGCATCAATGGCGGCGAAAACCCCTTAGATGCTTCATCGGTTCACCCTGAAGCGTATTCGGTAGTCGAGCGAATTATGGCCAAAGCGAAAAAGACCGTGAGCGAAATCATGGGCAATCGTGATGTGCTGCGAGCGTTAAGCCCGACAGAGTTTATCGATGAAAAGTTCGGCGAACCAACCGTTAAAGATATTCTTCAAGAATTAGAAAAACCAGGGCGTGATCCGCGTGGTGAGTTTGTCACTGCAACATTTAAAGACGGTGTTGAAGAAATCTCCGATCTTCGTGAAGGTATGGTCTTGCAAGGCGTTGTGACCAACGTAGCAAACTTTGGTGCCTTCGTTGACATTGGTGTGCATCAAGATGGCTTGGTACACGTGTCACAGCTCTCGGACAAATTCGTGACCGACCCGCATACCGTTGTGAAAGCAGGGCAGGTGGTAAGCGTAACGGTTTTAGAAGTTGATGCACCGCGCAAGCGTATTGCGTTGACGATGAAAAAAAATGGTCAGATCGTTCGACGAGATACTCCTCGCGATGGCGCAAGACCAGCGCCTAGAGATGGTGCACCTAGGCATGGAGGAGCGGGCGGTGGTGGTGGCGGCAGTGGCAGACCTGCGCAGCAGCGAGCACCACAGCCACAAACCGGTAATTCTTCGATGGCCGATGCTTTTTCTAAGTTAAAACTAAAGAAGTAATTATTCGACCTCTGCGCTGTTGATGGATTGCAGGATTTTGATTTCTGCTTCGCTAAAGCCTGCAATCCGACGTGCATTGATATTGAATGGGCCAATCAGTTTGGGCGCTTTGTGCTTAGTCGCTAAATCTGCGTAAGTGGCGATTGGTTCTAAACCTCGCTGCTCGCAAAGCCAGTTGTACCAAACATTGCCGATGGCTACATGGCCGATTTCGTCGTTCAAAATAATTGTCACGATATCTGCACCTTTTTTATCGCCTGCTGATCGAAGCTTGTTGCGGACCTGCGGTGAGGCATCCAAGCCTCGCGCTTCCAACGTTCTAGGTACTAACGCCATGCGCGCTAAAACATCGAGTTTTGTGTTTTCCACCATGTCCCACAGGCCATTGTGGGCGGTGAAATCTCCGTACTGAAAACCGAGTGAATTTAAATGGTTTTGCAGTAAAGAAAAATGGCGAGCTTCGTCTTTCGCAACACTGAGCCAATCGGAATAATAACGAGACGGCATATCGGCAAAGCGCCAGATCGCATCGAGCGCAATATTGACGGCATTTAGCTCGATATGCGCCAGTGCGTGAATCAGCGCCGCTCGACCTTCGGCGGTTGCCATGCTGCGAAACTTAACCTGCGTGGCATAGACTAATTCTGGTTTTTCAGACCTACCGGGTAGCGCCGATTTTGGTTCTAACAAGGGCAGTGAATAATCGTTTGAATCAGATTCGATGATCAATGCTTGAGTGGCAACGCACTTAGCAGTTGAATCTGAAATCGTGAGTGTTTGTAGGGCTGATTGGCGTAGGTTCATCATTCATAATGATAATCTGCGAGCTTATTTGGAGCCTTTAATTGCCACCTACTTTAGTGATTTTTGATTGTGATGGGGTGTTAGTCGATAGTGAACCGATAGCCAATGCAGTGTTCGCAAGGCATTTAGCCAAAATCGGTATCTCACTGAGTGTTAAGCAAACCATGGCGCGATTCATGGGCCGATCGATGAAATCTTGCATGGAAGATGTTACTGCTGAGTTGCACCAAAAGAATTTGCCCGTGCCTACAAATTTCCCCGAAGATTTCTTGAATGCCATGCAGCTCGATACCTTTGCAGCGTTGCAAGCCGAGCTGCAACCAATCAAAGGTATTGTCTCCGCTCTCGATGCGATTGAAGCTTATGGCTTTGCCACGTGCATTGCATCCAGCGGGGACCATGAAAAAATGCGAGTGACGCTCGGTAAAACCGGTTTACTGAAGCGCTTCAGCGAGCGGATTTACAGCGCAACCCAAGTGGCCAAAGGCAAACCCGCGCCCGATCTGTTTCTATTAGCTGCCGCGCAAATGGGTGTAGCACCCGCTCAATGCATCGTGATTGAAGATAGCCCGTTTGGTGTGCAAGCTGCAGTTGCTGCTGGAATGCAGGCAATGGCTTATTGCGCGCTAACGAGTTTTGATTCGATGATTGAGATGCCGGGGGTTAGGCAAGCTTTCGCCCTGAATCGAGTGCGTGAATTCCAATCTATGGATAAGTTGCCGAGTTTGCTATGTAATGCCTAAGTTATGATTGAAAGTCGCCGAAAAGTGCGTAGTACCGTTTTCGATAAGTTATAAATAAAAGAGGAGATCACTTTGAAACTTAGTTCAATTAACCCAACCAGCACACGCTCGACTGCATTAGTTGCAGCCAGCCTCATTGCTATTGCCCTTGCAGGGTGTGCACAAGCGCCCGTTGCCCCATCGGCCCCATCTGCTCCTATAGCCGCAGCACCGGCAGCAGTGCCTCAAGCTTGGGAACAAGGCCGTGGCCCAGCCATGAAAGAGTCAACCTTGGCACCTGTGCCAGGCAAGTTGACTGTAACGCCAGCCGATCAAATCCCGATTTCTAAACTTAAGTTGCCTCCCGGCTTTAAAGCTGAGATTTGGGCCACTGGTATGCCAGGTGCTCGTGCAATGGCCCAGGGCGACAACGGTAAAATTTATATCGGTACTCGCGGTATCGGTCGCGTTTACGAACTAACAGATAACGGTACGACTCGTAGTAGCCGAGTTGTTGTTGACAAGCTCACACAGCCGGCTGGCGTTGAGTATCGCAATGGTTCACTTTATGTGATGGCGATTGATAAAGTGCTTCGTTACGACGGCATTGCAAACAACCCTACGGTTGCGCCAGTCGATATGACGGCTGCATTTAACCTGCCAAAAGAGCAGCACCATAATTGGAAGTACATCCGCTTCGGCCCAGATGGCAAACTCTATGTACCATTCGGTGCACCGTGCAACATTTGCGTTCAGCCAGCTGAATATGCGCAGATTCGCCGTTACAACCCAGATGGCTCAGGCATGGAAGTGCTGGCGACCGGTGTTCGTAATACCGTTGGTTTCGATTTCCACCCGGTCACCAAAGAGCTTTGGTTTAGCAACCATGGTCGAGATTGGATGGGCGACAACTCCCCTGACGATACCTTCAATCGATTGCAAACGGTCGGTGCAAACTATGGCTTTCCGTACTGCCACGTTGGCACAATTGCTGACCCGGATATTAAGAAAGCCGATCCTTGTGGTGGCGTAACCAAGCCAGTAGCTTTAATGGGGCCGCATACCGCGGTGATGGGAGTGCAGTTTTATACCGGAACACAGTTCCCAGCGGCTTATCGTGGTGCAGCATTCGTGGCACGTAAAGGCTCATGGAATCGCAATACGAAAAGCGGCTATGACGTTGTGATGGTTCGTGCCAACCCGGACGGTACGCAAGCGCAAGTCACGCCATTCATTACTGGTTTTATGGACCCATCGAACAACTCGTTTTGGGGCCGTCCTGCCTACATGATGCAAATGCCTGATGGTTCATTGCTTTTGTCGGATGAGCAACTGGGCGCGATCTACCGTATTTCATACAGTGGCTAAGCATTCTTTATGGTTGGTGGCGTCAGTGCTGATTGGCTTTGCCGCCAATTCAAGCTTGGCGCGGCCGAAAGCAGATGGGGCCGTAGTAGGTTCCCATCCGCTTCTACCGACTTGTGGTGCTTGTCACGGCGCTGATGGCAATGCACAGATTCCTGGTATGCCGTCTTTGGCTGGTCAGCCTAAGATTTTTATCGAAAACCAATTGGTGATGATTCGTGAAGGCATGCGGCCTGTCCCACAGATGCAAGGCATGCTGGACAAGGTAACTGACGAGGATTTTGTATTCTTTGCGAAATACTTTTCCGAACTGCCTGTGAAGCAAAGCACACCGCAGATCAATGCTGCTAAAGCCAAAAAAGGCGCCGACATTGCTGATCGAGCCTTATGTGCTTCATGCCACCAAAAAGACTATTCCGGTAAAGAACAAATGCCGCGCTTAGCGGGGCAGCGCGAAGATTTTTTGTTCACCAACATGAAGCAATTTCGTGATGGCCAAGCACCCGGACGAGACACAATTATGGTGTCTACCCTACGTGGAATGTCTGATGCGCAGTTGAGTGACTTAGCGCACTACTTTGCCACTCTGGGAAAGTAATTTTTTAAGCGGCGAGCAACTTTTTCAGCTCGCCACTTGAGATTAACTTATCCAAATCATTTGCTCCACCAATCAGTGTACCTTTGACGAAAATCATCGGAATGGTTGGCCAGCCGCACCACATCTTCAATGCGTTACGCTCGCGCCATTTGCTCAAGTAATTGCCATACTCAATATACTTGTAGGCTTGATCAATTGCGTTGAGCGATTTCCTCGCTTTTTTTGCGAATGGGTTTTGCCCCATACCCACAACTACAACCGCATTAGCTGCGATGGCTGCTTTTACCTCGTCAACAATGTTGCTATGGTTAGCGGCTATGGTGTTTCGAATGGCCGGGTGTATGGCTGATTCAGGAAGTGTTTGACGTGTCATTGTGAGTTCGTTTCGATATTTGTTAAAAGGTGCCGCGCTTGCCTAGATAATGCGGAAGTTTTCGCGGAAATTTTTGGTATTGGCGGAGGGTCCGCTTTAGCGGCAATACCTTTCGCTTCTAAAAGGTAACTGTGAAGTAACTGTTCTTGCCTAGCTAGGGACAAACGGTGTGTTGCATCCGTGCTTGCATACAACCAGTCGGCAAAAGCCATCATTTGTTTAAAAGGTGTACCTTCGAGCAATTGCTTCATCGGCAATTGGAAGCGCCCTGAATTGGCAAACATATCCCAATATCGCGCAAAGCGTTGCATGCGCTGCATCTGAGCAAAGCTAATCACCGAGGTACTTAAGACGTTATAGGGCGCAGCGGGGTTGTACACCATCTCGAAGGCAGCTGTATGTCTATCAATGGGTGCGCCGCGCAATCGCTTCAAAATACCAATTTGAATTTCATGGGGCTCAAGCTCATAAAGTTTATCAAAGCCTTCGCCGAAACTCTCAATAGTTTCACCCGGTAAACCAACGATCAGATCGACGTGTAAATGAGCGTGGGCTTCCCGCGAAAGCCACGCAATATTTGTTGCCGCTTTCTCATTATCTTGTCGTCGACTAATCAGCGCTTGAATCGTCGGGTTCCAAGTTTGTATACCAATCTCGAATTGCAAAACACCGGCAGGAAATGCTGCAATTGCAGTCTTAAGCGAATCGGGTAAATGATCGGGTACGAGCTCGAAGTGAACAAAGAGTGTGTGGTTTTCATCATTGGTAATTTTGTTCAAAAAGAATTGCAGAATCGCTTGGCTTACGGTGGCTTTTAAATTGAAAGTACGGTCTACAAATTTAAAACGTCTTAGGCCACGTTGGTAAAGCGCTTCTAACTCTGCGAGCACCTTCGTTAATTCAAAAGGCCAAGCGGTTTTATCCAAGGCCGACAGGCAAAACTCGCACTTGAATGGGCAACCGCGAGAAGCTTCGATGTATATATGGCGATGTTTTAAATCATCGTCGGTGTAAAGGTAATAGGGAAGGGTAAGGTCGGCGAGCTCGGGGTTGCTTGCAACTACCACTCGATTCAAAGGCAAGCCGACTTTAGAGCCTGAAAGCAGCGTTTCGCACAGCGTTTTAAAGCTCTCATCAGCTTGGCCTGTAACGACGTAATCGGCCAAGGCATTAATAGCAGGTGCATCGTTCACGAAGCTGACCTCTGGCCCGCCGATCACGACCACGATGTTGGGTGCCACGCGTTTGAGTTGCGCCACGAGTCGGGTGGTTTCGTCGATATTCCAGATGTACACACCAAAGCCCACAATTTTCGGGTTTTTGGCGAGTATTTTTTCAAGCATGGTTTCGGTTGTCATGCCGCTGCTGGCCGCAATCACCAGCTCCAATATGCTGGAACTGGCTTGCAATTCCCCGAGGTTTGCTTGTAAGTACCGTAAGCCTAACGACGCATGGGAGTAGCGTGCGTTCAGGGTTACGAGCAAAATATCGGAAGAATTTTCAGTCAAAGTCATACACGATTATCGCTGAAGCACTTGCATGTGCTTGATCTAAGGCTTGATTAAGGATTACGACGCTTTGCTTAGTCGTGAGTATTCTTGACGAGGCTGAATTTGTGAATATACAATGTATACTCAAACTAGGAGGCTTGCAGTGTCCACTACTTCAATTACTAATTTTCATTCACGGGTACTACCTTGGGGCAATGGCCTTGGTCTTCGGATTACAAAAACGCTCGCTGCGGCTGCTGGTGTCGAAGCGAACTCGGAGTTGAACATTACCGTCGAGCATGGGCGAATCGTTATCGATGTGAAACCTCAAAAACCGCCAAAACCGCAGCTAGCAGAAATGCTGCTCAAATTCGACCCTAAGCGCCACAGCGGCGAGGTAATGGAGTTCACCCCTCTCGGTAAAGAGGTTATGTAATGCCCCAAACTAAAACCAAATCTGCGCCTGATAGAGCAGATATAGTTTGGATACAGCATGACCCTCAGGCTGGACGAGAAATGAAGGGGATGCACCCGATGCTAGTGATTTCGCCTAGGGTGTTTAATGAACGTACAGGTATAGTCATCGGTTTTCCGATGACGCATGCCGAATTTAATTCAGACAGCCCATTTGCGATTGCAATCCAAGGGCCAAAAAAAGAAATTGGCTATGTACTGTGCCATCAGCCGAAGTCGTTCGATTGGGCGGTTCGAGGCGCAGGCAAACACCCTTGGGGTGCAGTGCCTGCTCCCGTGTTACGTGAAGCGCTTGATCGTTTCGATGCCATTTGCGGCGTTTGCGAAAACTGACCATGACTGAACGAGCATAGTAAGTGACGAACTCTTTAAGTAATACGCTAAACAAGGTACGCAGCGTGCCAGCAATCGATTTTTCGCGTGTAAAAGCGATCTCACTTGATTTGGATGAAACGCTTTGGCCAATCATGCCTACAATCATTCGTGCCGAACAACTGACCAATGAATGGATTGCAGCCAATGCGCCTTCAGTAACGGCAAAGTTTGATAACAAAGCGATGCGGGCATTGCGAGAGCAACTTCAAGCAGAAGACCCAATTCGTAAGATTGATTTGTTAAAGGCCAGGCGCGATACCTTGCTGCATGCGTTTGCCGACTGCGGCGAAGTGAGCGACAAGGCGCTACAAGCGCTTGATGTGTTTGTACAGGCTAGGCAGGTCGTCACGCTTTTTGATGATGCCTTGGCGTTTCTAGATGCCATAGCAGCTCGTTTTCCCGTTGCTGCACTTTCAAACGGCTTTGCTGATGTGCATGTTGTGGGCATCGGTAAGTATTTCAAAACCTCTGTGAGCGCGCATATCGTCGGTATCGCGAAGCCTGACCGCCGCATTTTCGACATCACTGCGCAAGCTTTAGGTGTTGCCAATGATGCAGTGCTGCATATTGGCGACGACTTTGAGCTTGATGTGCAAGGCGCTCTGGCCGCTGGCATGCAGGCTTATCATGTCAGCAGGCCCGAGCAAGATTTGGCAAAATTCACCGAGCAATTTAAAGTTCACCTATGACTACAGAACACTCACACCCGCAACCCTTGTCGGATATCGAAATTCGAGTGAAAGCGCTTGAATCGCTTTTAATTGAAAAAGGCTATGTGGACCCAGCGGCACTCGATGTATTAATCGACACATACGAACACAAGATTGGGCCTAAAAACGGTGCCAAGGTAGTTGCGAAAGCTTGGAAAGAACCTGAATACAAAAAGTGGTTGCTTGAAGACCCAACTGCGGCAATAAGCTCATTGGGTTTTACCGGCAGACAAGGCGAGCATATGGTGGTGGTGGAAAACACCGAAAAGGTACATAACCTAATCGTCTGTTCCTTGTGTTCTTGCTACCCTTGGCCGGTGCTCGGTATTCCACCCGTTTGGTACAAAGCGCCAGCTTTTCGCGCAAAAGCGGTGATTGACCCAAAAGGCGTAATGAGCGATTTCGGCCATTCACTGCCAGAAAGTGTAGACATTCGCGTGTGGGATTCAACTGCAGAAGTTCGCTATCTTGTTTTACCGATGCCACCTAAGAACGTGGGTGATTTAAGCGTTGCAGAACTTGAAGAGATCGTCACAAGAGACAGCATGATTGGCGTTGCACCATGAATACCGCGCACGATCTAGGTGGCATGCAAGGTTTCGGCCCGGTTCAAGAAACTGATCCCAACGCACCGCTGTTCCATGCCGAATGGGAAAAACGCGTTTTAGCGCTTACCTTAGCAATGGGCGCTACCGGCAGCTGGAATATTGATACGTCTCGTGCTGCGCGGGAAAGTGTTTTGCCAGCAACCTATTTGAGTAGTAGCTATTTTGAGATTTGGTTCGCAGGTTTGCAAAAGCTGATGCTTTCCAAAGGCCAACTCACCCAAGCAGAAATTGAAGTAGGGAAAATGCTGCAGGCACCGGCACCCATTGCGAAGAAACTATTTGCCGCCGATATTCCTGCTGCACTTGCCAAAGGCTCGCCAGTCGATAAACCGACTGACACCGCTGCTCAATTTAGAATTGGCGATAACGTAAAAACTATCGTGATGAACCCCAGTGGGCATACACGATTGCCCAGATATGCACGTGGCCGCTATGGCACTATAGAAGCAATTCGTGGCTTTCATTACTTCCCCGATACTCATTCGGTTGGCGTAGAAGAGGCCCAGTGGCTTTACACCGTTCGCTTTGATGCGGCAGAGCTTTGGGGCAAAGACACAACTGCTAGCGCTGTGTATGTAGATTGCTGGCAAAGCTACTTATTGCCAGTCGTGGCCTAGAGCATGAGCGAACAATTCGACGCGCCTTGGCAAGCCCAAATTTTTTCGCTAGTCGTATCGTTACAAGAAAAAGGCGTGATAGGCTTAAATGAGTGGACAGCCACCGTAAGCGAAGAATTGAAAGATACTTGTGCAGGTAACGATGCTTACTATGAAGCTTGGACACGTGCTTTAGAGCGCCTGCTGATCGAGAAGGGCTTGGCTGCGCCGTTGCAGCTAACCCAGCTTCGCATGGCTTGGCGGGTGGCTGCTGAGAAGACGCCACATGGGCAAGCGATTGCAGCGCCTAGGATTTATGGCCGTTAACGACTAGGCAGCCCGATTAATTAGTGTATTGGAGAAGAGGGCAGGCGAGGCAATACCTTTGCCTGCCCACGATCGCTAATTCCTAAAGGCGTACGTCGCAACCATCATCACATTGGAGACCGGAATCGCTTGAAAAGCTTTCCCGAGTGAGCCATTGTTTGGATGCTTGTAATCGACAGACACCACATTAAGCCCCGCTAGCTTGATAGGAATCTTTGCAACGCCTTGGGCATCGGTTTTGTACTTAGCTTGTCCAACAGTTGTCAGCACTGAATCGTCTGTAATCTCAACTTCTGCATCCGCTAACGGTTTACCTTTAAATCTCACTAGCACTTCTAAAGTTTCGTTGGGCTTTTTGAGAATCGGATTTTGCAGAGGAATAACTTCTAGTAGGTGGCCCACGGGCAATTGATACACTGTTGCGTCATCGGTTTTACCAAACAGGCCCTTGGCAAATTTCAAACTCAATAACGAATTTTTTCCTTCTGGCAACATGGCTTTGGAGGTGTTGTGAAATGCCTCTTTGCCATCAACACCTACTGTCGATACCCATAGCCCATTATCATATCGAGTAGCTACGATTGCTGCCTCACCATTGGTAACCGCTTTGCCTAGCGTCGTCAGCGCAAGTTGATTCTTTATTAAAGGGGAAACCAAAAGTTGTGGCTTCGCCCCCGCCTGGAGGATGCTAACGGCAAGTAATCGCTCTTTGTCAGTTGGCAGCCAATCTCCGGGATGGCCATATCGAACCGTCAGGTTACCCTCGGGCTCGGGTAGTAAGGCAATGTCATGGGCGACAGCGGGAAGTGCGCAAGACAGTGCAAGAGCAACTGCTGCTTTTTGATAAATTGTTTTCATTAAGTTCTTTCAAAAGGCTACTTGAGTGCCAATGGTGAGGGTTAATTTAGGTCTCGGAGAAACTCCGATTGCGCCGCCGCCGAAATCAAAACGCGGCTCTTGATACTGCTTATTAAAAGAGACTAAATTCGCAAAGAATGACGTGCCTTTGAGCGACGGAGTTGTGTAGGCGGCTCGTAGACTAAGGCGGTTGTAAGTGCTGCCCCGGGAGACGTTATCGGTAGTAATTGATTGCGGCCCAATAAGGCTATCTTCAAGCACTAGGTCAAACTTTCCGGTTGGAACGCTGACTGAAGTGGCAACTCCGAAAGCGGCTGTCCATTCCGGCACATTTGTAATGTAATCTGAACCCAGTGCGGCTGTGAGTGAGCGTGCTTTTACTTGGCTGTAGTTTGCAAATACTTGGGTATCCGAAGCTACTTTCGCACTGACTTCAGCATCCAATCCTTTGCGGCTTGTTTTGCCAAAGCTTTGTAAAAATCCAGCCGAGTTCCGATCGACTTCACGATCTTGTCGAGTATCCCAATACCCAACTCTCCATCTGACTGCATTTTGAACGAGACTACCTTTTAAGCCAAGTTCATAGCTTCTAAGTGTAGAAACTGTCAGGTTGGGTACTGAACTAGACACACCTACATTGCCATAAAAGTCACTAAACGCGTAAGGGCTTTTTAACCCATTGGCGCTATTCGCGTAGGCCTCTAGTGAGGAAGTTCTAGAGTCATACAACTTGAGTGCGGCACCAAGTTTCGGACTGAATCGGCTGGCGGACGTTTTAACTACACTGCCGATGCCTGCAGTAATGGCCGGTGCAAAAGTGTCATCCTGCTGTTTCAGATTAACGTCGAATTCTAGCTTGTCATAGCGCACACCGAGCGATACTTTGAGCGGTGAGATTGGCTGAAATTGCAACTGACCATAGACCGATTGAGTGGTGGTTAAAACTGTTCGATCAACGCCAACAGTATCAGGCAACGCGGCGCTTGGCAGAACAAAATTGCGCAAAGCATCTGCCGTGTAATTTAACGCGTTGATTCTTTCCCGATTGTATTGAGCACCTACCGCTAGCTGAGCCGGCATCGCACCTAAGGACAACGAGGTTACTTTACGTACATCCATCCCAAACTGCTGCAACTTATCTTGCTCAGCGCCAATATTCGTTGTGCTAAAGCTAGGCAAGGAAATATCAAAGTTGGTGAAGCGCTCTCGTTTGTCTCTTACAGCATAAACACTACCAGTCCAACCACCCGCGATGCCTTTCGTACCTTCAAGATCATCTGATCGATAACTTAAGACCAAATTGGTCTGGTTTTTTCTATCACCAATGCCAAACGATAATGCATCGCGTCGGTTAATTTTTCCCGATTCAATGCGCGAAAGGTCTAGATAACCCGGTGCCTGAGCATCGGCACGATAAGTCTGAAATCGTAGTGCTAAGGTGCCGTCGGCGACCGGTAAAGAATAGCGCGCTAAGAAGTTTGTTCGCTCTAAGTCGCTTTGCTTGGTGTAGCTCGACCCTTTAGTCGCGTCTAAAGCCAGCAGTAAATTTCCGGGCCCCGCTACGGTGGAGTAGATGGGCAGCACCCGAACGCGACCAAAATTGTCAACCGATAGCTTGACTGACGAGCCGACATTTCTGTCGGTAAATAGTTGAATCGAACCGGCAATCGCATGGTTACCGGCATAGGTGCTAAACGGCCCGCGCACTAGCTCAATACGGTCTATCAGTTCAGGAATTATTTGAGCCTGATCCATGAAGCCGTTTGTGTGCTGAGAGCCAGTGATGTTCAGTGGTACGCCATCAAGATAAGTGGCCACATCACGGCCATGGCCGCTCGTAAAACCCCTAAACTTAATTTCGTAGGCGATCAAGCCTTGGCCATATTCCACAACGCTAACGCCAGGCAATGCCCGGTACATATCGCCGTAGGTCGTTATGGTTTTTCGGTCAAGCTCCTTGCGGCCAAGCACCGTTACCGATGCTGGCGCGGCTTCAACATCGTCGGTAATTTTGGTCAGTGGAGCAGTTGTACCAACGACGTTTACATCGGTAACGTTGGCTATGGATTTATCAGGTGGTTGAGTTTGTGCTAGAACTGTGGACATACCACTTAGCCCCAAGCAAAACATACCCGACGCAGCTCGAATCGCCACGGAGAGTGGCGTTAATTGAAAATAGTTTTTCATGTTTCTTTGCGTGAATTGATTGAATTAGACGAACGAACGCACGCGTATCGATTGGTACACGACCAAGATCGATAAACTCATTGGCATTCGTAAAACGTCAACAGGCAGCATCACCTAGTTGATGCTGCGCCGGAGATCCAAATCAAGAATAGATTGGTGGACGTTACGCAAATGGCGGGATAAAACTCGACAGCTTATCCATGGCCATTACTTGGAATGATTGATACGCGACCATTGGATAGGATCCAAAGCGTGAGGGCGCATCACAGTCAGCGTATACCTTGCAAAGAGACTCGCTATATTCTTCGTCATCGCCATGGTCGTCTACGACAACAAGATCTTGCATGACACTGGCATGGCGATGGCGTTCTATATGACTATGGCTATGGCCATGCATTTCAATATGATCGCGGTCTTGACTATTAATCGAGGATCTATCTTCAGTTGATTGCGCATGAAGATGAGCGGGAATAATCAGATTATTCATTACCAGCCGTGCGCCAATGAACGCCATGGAAAATATCAAACACAAGCACAAGAACCTTGTGGCGATTGTCGTAGCCCTCAAGTTCTGTAGCGGTTGATTTTTAACTTCCATAATATGAGTAGTACGAACGCGCATGTTCGTTGGATTCTTTTTCTTTGAATTTATTTCTAAAGTCTAAAAGTCTTAAATCTGCAAGTTGAAATATGTCGAGACTAACTAATTACATCCACTCAAAAGAATACATGGACATTGTTACAACATGTCGCGGTTTCAGCAGTACAAGCGGCTCTTGCAGCTTTCAGAGGATGTAGTCGGCATTCTTTCTGCTAGAGCGACCGTTGTTTGCCCTCAAAGCATGTATGCAAACATAGACGTTGGTATGGCTAAAGGGGATTCAGTCAGCGCCCTTGCCTTTGGAGAAAACTGCCGAGCGCTCGCTAGCGAGCGTAGCCAGCCAAAGTTGAACACTGAAAGATCGACCGTGGTGCTCAGCAAAGCCTAAGAGTTTCCATGTCGAAACCAATAAGAAATTTTTCTGTCTATTGCTAGCCCCGCGATAACGTTGAAGCAATGCCTAATAGGTTGAAAGCCATGTTGCGACAGGGTCTCGCCAGTTTTTTCTTGTCGCAAATCTGGCGATAATTACCGCGCTCAACCAAGCACTCAATAGCACCAACAATGTAGTCAATGTGTTGGCGTGTAAGTTTGCAAAAGCGCTATTTGAAAGTACTAATGAGACTGACAATGACAGGTACATGGCGAGCGTATGCCGACCTGCAGGCGCAAGCCACGTCATCCAGCTAGGGATTTTGTTATAAGCGTTTATGTGCCTCATTCCTGTTGCAACAAATGCTGCGCTTAAAGCCATTCCAAACCAGGCACTTAGTGAGCTGATGATCAAAATACGGTTTGAGTAGCCATCTGTTTGATGAATATAAAACGACGCGATTCCCAAGACAAGGTTCAGCATCAAAATTCCGAAACATACCGAAGGTACTAATGTTTTTTGCCAAAACCTTTTTGCTACTAAATTGGCACTTAGCAGTTTAAAGCGCCGCGCTAGTAGGCCCGCGATGCAGCACCACATAACAAAAGGCAGGAAGAAAAATAAGGAATCAAATTGTTGCCATAAATAGCTCACTGAATTGAGTTCGAAGAAATTTTGAAAGCCGCTTAAGTTGCCAAATCGGTTGTTGGATGTGATGTCAAAACCAAAGTCCGTTGCATAGCTTCCATACAAAAAGCTGTAGATTCCTGAGCACATTGTTATGACGACTAAGGCAACGATTATCTTGCTAAAAAAACGCCATACTTTAAAAAGTTTGGTTCGGGGCGCTAATGCCCAACGAGAAGCGAGGAGGCCGCAAAGGCCGTAAATTGTGAGAATGTCTCCGAAATAGATAAAAAAACCATGAAGTACACCAAGTAGAAGCAATTTGCCGTAGCGGCTTTGCAGGCGATTGACTGGATTTATGCCTCTCCTTCGACTTTTGAGAGCCATAGCACAAAGGCTGTAGCCAAACAAAAAACTCAGCAGTGACCATGCTTTACCTTGAAGCAAAAAGATAACTACGGCACCCACGATATTGGCCCATATCGAATCAATTGGCTGCGGCGGGCCAATTTGCAATGGGTAGTATGGTGAGTAGGCGTAGCCTAACCCGTTCACTAAAAACACGCCAAGTAATGATAGCGCTCGCGCCGCATCAACCCACGGTTCACGCTCTATTTTTGCCATTAGCTCGATTACTAGCTATCCAGTTTCGATTCGTGCATTATCTGGGTATTTGGGCAGGGCCACTATTGAAAATCTTGATCTGATGCTGCAGCGATGAGCTGAATTTGTTTAGTTTTTCGATAGCTTCTGCAATGCCCGAGCACATTGTCCGACAAGGGCTGGCCCTTTGTAAATCAACCCTGTATAAATTTGAATTAGGTCGGCACCTGCGTCAATTTTAGCTTTGGCTTGTTCACCAGAAGCAACGCCACCAACACCAATAATAGGGTAGGGCTTGGGCAGCAATTTTCTTAGTTCAGCAATTACTTTGTTCGATGCTGCGAATACCGGCTGCCCTGAAAGGCCGCCAGTTTCCTCTGCGTGTGGCATATCTTTGACCGCTTCCCGCGAGAGGGTCGTATTAGTGGCAATGACGCCGTCGATCTCATGCTCTTCGAGTAAGCGCGCGATATCACTGATTTGTTCCGAATCTAAGTCGGGAGCAATTTTGAGTAGCAAAGGTACATAGCGCTTATGTTTCTTTGCTAAAGCTAACTGTTCTTTGCGCAGCCGGGCGAGCATGGAGTCTAACTCCGAAGCTCCTTGTAGTTGGCGCAAATTTTTTGTATTAGGCGATGAAATGTTTACCGTCACATAGCTAGCGTGCGGGTACACGCCTTTGAGGCAAATCAAATAATCGTCGATGGCATTTTCGATTGGTGTTGCAGCGTTTTTGCCGATATTCAAGCCAAGAATGCCATTGAACCCTGCCGCTTTTGCTTTTGCGACGTTGGCTAAAAATGAATTTAGCCCTTCATTATTAAACCCCAGGCGATTAATGAGTGCTTCGCCTTTAGGCAAACGGAACATTCTTGGCTTAGAGTTTCCGGCTTGCCCAAGTGGCGTGACGGTACCGATCTCGACAAAACCAAAACCCATTTTTGCCAAGGCATTAAGGTAGGCACCATTTTTGTCTAAACCTGCAGCAAGACCAACTCGATTGGGAAAATTTAAGCCAAGAATTTGGATCGGATCACTCACGACGGGCCCAGTCGCTACCCTTAATAGCCCTAGGTTTGCTGCCGTTGTGATATTGGAGAAAACGAGGTCATGCGCTTTTTCAGGATCGAGCGCAAAGAGCCATGGCTTGGCTAGAGAGTACAAAAGTTTGGGAATCACGAAAAGAACTAAAGAGATGAGTTTGTAGGGGCGACAGTGTGACGCAAAGTCCATTCACCGTTTTGAAAGGTTTCACTGGGTTCGAAATTGGCCTTATAAGCCATCTTAGGGCTTTGTTCTATCCAGTAGCCGAGGTACAGATAGTCTAGGCCTAAGTTTTTCACCTGATCGAGTTGCCATAGTACGTTGTACGTACCAAAGCTGGTACCGGGTACATCTGGATCATAAAACGTATACACCGATGAAAGACCATCGTTTAAGACGTCAATGATTGAGACAATGCGTAGTTCACCTGTCGGTTCTCGGAATTCTACTAATCGAGTGTTGACTTTGCTCTGAAGCAAAAATTGCGAATACTGTTCGCGGCTGTCGTGGTCCATACCGCCGCCTAAATGACGGTTGGCTTGATAGCGTAAATAAAGCTCGTAATGTTCAGGCGAAAAAGTGAGCTTAGTCACCAAGGTTCTAAGCGCTCTGTGTTTTTTCCATGAACGTTTTTGCGAACGGTTCGGATCGAAAAGTTTGCCTGAAACACGCACTGGTACACAAGCCCGGCAACCATCGCAATGCGGGCGGTAGGTGAACACACCGCTGCGTCGAAAACCGGCTTTAACTAACTCGCTATACACATCCGCATTGATGAGATGGTTCGGTGTGGCGACTTGTGAGCGTGCCTGATGCTCCTTCAGATAGCTGCAAGGGTAGGGCGCAGTCGAATAAAACTGAAGCGCAGAAAAGGGTAGCTCACGGGGGTGTGTCAAGCCTGAATTCCGATCGGGAACACGATACTGTCCTGTTTAATTAGCTGGGAAACTGTGCTTAAGAACTCGGAGCGACTGATTTCTTCTGCGCCCATAAAACTTAAGTGTTTTGTATTCTGCTGGCAGTCTATCATGGGCACCCCTCGCGGGAGCAAGAATTTCACTAGCCAAGTAAGGGCTGTTTTAGACGAATCTGCTTCTCTAGCAAACATCGATTCTCCGTAGAACATTTTGCCTAGACAAACCCCGTACAAACCGCCAATCAGTTGCTCGGCGCGCCATACCTCGATGCTATGCGCTTTTCGCATTGCGTGTAGCCCGCCGTAAGCCTGAATAATGTCCTCGGTAATCCAGGTGCCGTTTTGGCCGTTTCTTGGCTCAGCGCAGGCCCTCATGACTTGCTCAAAACTTGTGTTTACCCGAATTTGCCAGCCGTTGCCATCGTGACTATCTCCGAGCTGCCGACGCATGACCTTTTCAAGCGACCGATGCAAGCGAAAGTTTTCTAACTTCAACACCATACGCGGGTTTGGGCTCCACCATAAAACTGGTTGGCCCTCAGAAAACCAAGGAAAGATACCATTTGAATACGCCTCGATAAGTCGCTCAGTGGTTAGGTCTAGTCCAGCGCATACTAGGCCTTCGAAGCCATCTTGCTCAGCGAGCGCACTGCTGGCTGGGGGTAACGGTTCGTCGGCAGTAATCCAAGGCAACATAGGCGTTATGTTTTTGGCATCTTCCAGCGAACGGCACCATGTCGCACCGTGTAATCGTTCGATTTTCGAGCCTCGAAAAACCACTCGAGGGTTGTGCTCACAGTTTTGAAGGCGATGTCTTTCCACGGAATGTCGGCTTCATCAAAAAACTGTGCTTCTAGTGTTTCTGGGCCCGGGTCGAGTACATCGGACGACAGCGGGCTTAAGAAAAATAAATGCACCTGATGGACAGAAGGCACATCAACTACAGAGAAGAGTTTGAGCAAATCTGATTCGATAATCTTTGCACCGGCTTCTTCTAGAGTTTCCCTTGCCGCACCTTCATCGCAAGTCTCATCGTTTTCCATGAAACCTGCTGGCAGTGTCCAGTAACCGAGCCGTGGTTCAATGGCACGTTTACATAGCAAAATCTTACCGTTAAAGGTTGGAATAGTCCCGACAACATTACGTGGGTTTTGATAGTGAATAGCGCCGCATTGGCTGCAGCAATAGCGTTCACGATTATCGTCAGGCGGTATGCGCAATTCGACTGGATGCGCGCAGTTTGAGCAGAATTTCATAAACAAGAGTTTAGCGCGAAGGGCCGATCTATGCTATTATCGAATTCTTGACTGACGCGGGGTGGAGCAGTCTGGCAGCTCGTCGGGCTCATAACCCGAAGGTCGTAGGTTCAAATCCTGCCCCCGCAACCACATAAAAGCCTTCTAGTCCGACCAAAACATTGGTGAGCTAGAAGGCTTTTGGTTTTTCAGATTTCAATTTCATAAAAACGGCGCTAAAAAGCGCCGGATGAAGATTCGAAAAAGAATTTACCTCTCCGAAGCTTTCTTGGCAATTTATTTGCGCTTCATCGCCTTACCACTTTTACCAACCTTGGTAAGCGTAACTTCAGCATAACCTGCTTTGATCGCGCCTACTTTAACTGCCGCTGCACGTGATAGGTCGCCCATGCGATCAGGTGTGCTTGGGCCACGGTCATTGACGCGCACAATCACTGATTTCTTGGTTTTTACATTGGTTACTCGCACCATGGTGCCAAACGGAAGGGTTTTGTGAGCCATTGTCATTGCATTGGCATTAAAACGTTCGCCACTGGCAGTTTTGCGGCCATTGAACTTTGCGCCGTAGTAGGCAACTTTGCCAGTCATCGCGTCATCGCCCGAAGGTGCAGCAGCTGGTTTTGCTTCTGCTTTGGCTTCAGCCGCCGGGGCAGCCGGGGCTGCAGGAGCCGCTGCCGGAGCTGGCGCAGCTGCTGGTTGAGCTAATGCAACTGAGGTTGCCAATGCTGCGGTAAACAATGAACTAGCACGAACGAATGAACTTAGGAGTGTAGTTACTGAACGGGACATGAACTTCTTTCAACGTGAATGGCTCTTTGGAGCCGGAATAAATTTGAGTTGCTCAAGCTAAATAAGACGGTTAGCTCAATAAGCGAATAAGATTATGAAGTACGGTGAAATTTATTCCGCTGAGCACTACCTGGTAAAACAACACTTTCCTAGTATGTGGTGGAAGTTTTTTCCACATTAAACAATTCGTCACAATTCAAATGCACTCTCAAAACGATTCCGAACAAAATACCCCCAACATGAATGTGCATAGATTGCCGGCTTTCGATGACAACTACTTTTGGGTGATAGAAAACCTGCAATCTCCTAAGCAAGTAGCCGTTGTTGATCCTGGTGACGCGCAGCCTGTGATTGATTGGTTGCTGGCCAATGATCGCGAATTAGCGATTGTGTTGTTAACGCACCATCATGGCGATCATGTTGGCGGTGTAGCCAAACTGCGCGATTGGGCAAAACTGCAAGGATATTCGCTTTCAGTTTTTGGCCCAGAAGGCGATGCGCCTAAGATTCATTTTGAATATCAGCAACTACACGATTTAGAGAATTTGCCTGTCTTAGGTTTCAACGCAAAAGTACTTCATGTGCCTGGCCATACCTTAGGGCATATCTCCTACTGGTTTGAAGACAACAAAGTTGCTTTTTGTGGCGACACCTTGTTTGCGATGGGTTGTGGGCGTTTATTCGAAGGCACTGCTGACCAAATGTGGGCCTCCTTAGCAAAGCTCGCCAGCTTGCCTGACGAAACCTTGATGTATTGCGCTCACGAGTACACCGCGTCGAATTGCAAGTTTGCTTTGGCGGAGGAGCCTAGCAATACCCATGTGGTGCAAAGAGCGGCAGATGTTGCTAGTGCGAGGGCCGAAGGTATCGCTACAGTGCCCTTTACGATAGGGCTAGATAAGCTCAGCAACCCTTTCTTAAGAGTAAAAAGGCAAGACTTTGCGGCATTGCGGCAACGAAAAGATGTGTTTCGCTGATTAACTTCGTTCGCTTAATTCTCTGTTTGGGGTAATATGGCGACGCCCGAGAGCACCTTGGCGCTTGTGAACGACAAAATTTACGAGGCTTCGTTGATGCCGGGTGTGCCTAAAAGGTGTCAAAGTCCGAAATGCTGCAGATAAGAGCGACAAAATCTCGATGGTTTGTGTCCGTAGGCTCGAAAGCGGTAGGTAGGCAACCCCAAAGACAATAGACGATTATTTTGATCGCCACCGATACATAGAGCGATCTAGGACTAACCTGGGAACAAGCGCATGGATACCGCGCACGTTAAAAACGTAATTGAAGCCACTTTGCTTTCAAACCAGCAAACGGCTAGCGTGAATGATTTGAAGCGCCTTTTCGGCGAAGAAGTTGGTGCCGACACGATTAAAGAGTGTTTGGAGCAGCTTCAGGCCGACTGGGCTGATAGGGGCGTACACCTGGTTGCGTTGGCGACCGGCTGGCGCTTTCAAACAGCACCGATGATGGCACCATACTTGGAAAGGTTGCACCCGGACAAGCCGCAACGCTATTCGCGGGCGACGATGGAGACCTTAGCCATCATTGCCTACAGGCAGCCAGTGACACGTGGCGACATTGAAGAGATTCGCGGAGTGACGGTGTCCTCACATGTTGTTAAGGCCTTAGAAGACCGTGGTTGGATCGAGGTGATCGGCCAAAAAGACGTAATTGGTAGGCCATCTTTGTTTGGAACTACTCGACAGTTTTTAGATGATTTAGGCTTAAGTAGCTTGCAGGGGTTGCCCGCGATTGAGCACAACGCCGCTGCCGCAGAACTACTTGAACAGTTAACGCCGCAAGTACCTCAATTGGAAACTGCTGAGCCAGTCCAAGAGTTGCTGGAAGCACTAGAACTACCGGAGCAACAAATTTTGAACGAACTACACCCAGGAACTCCTGAAGGATTTGCTCAATGAGCGACGAAAATAAGCCCGCTAATGTACCTATTGCCTCGATCGAGGGAGCGCCAGAGGCGGTAAAGCCTAGACGAAGACGAACTTCAAAGGCAGCGGCCGATGCGGCGATGGCCGAACCGTTAATGCAAGTTGAAACTGTTGGTGCTCCAGCACCAGTCATAGCCGAGGCAGCGCCCAAGCGAGAGCGCAAACCTAGAGTTGCGAAACCTCTTGCAGCGGACTTAGTGGTGGCCCCGGCTCCAGTAGTAGCTGACATGGCTGTAGTCGCTTCGGAACAATCTTCAGGCATTGATGTCCTAGAGTCCGCCAATGTAGAGGGTGGCCAAAACCAAGAAGGTGGTCGTCGAGATCGTGGACGTCGCAGAGGGCGCGAGAGATCGGATGGTCAGCCGGGCGCGTCAGATAACCAAAGACCGCGTCGCGAGTTTCGTCCACGCCCGGATGGAATTCCCACTGAGCCCGATGAATTGGCTTCGCTACCGGTGTTTCTGGACGTTCCAGAATCTGACTCCGAGTCCGGTGATGAAGAAGAACGTGGCGCCAAGTTGCCGATTGGTGCTCGTTTAATTACTGGTCGACCAAAACACCTTCAGCAAGGTGGGAGCCGTAATCCAAGAGGTGGCCGCGGGCCAGCAGACATTCTCGATCCTGATGACGAAGCATTTAAGCTGCACAAAGTGCTGGCTGAAGCAGGTTTAGGATCGCGCCGCGACATGGAAGAAATGATTGTGGCTGGTCGAGTATCAGTCAATGGTCAGCCCGCTCACGTTGGGCAGCGAATTGGCCCTAAAGACCAAATTAAAGTTAACGGCAAGCCTATCCGTAGGCGTTTGCCTGCGAAGGGTCAGGGTGCGTTGTTGCCCAGAGTGATGCTGTATCACAAGAACGCTGGCGAAATTTGTACCCGGGATGATCCGGAGCATAGAGCAACAGTTTTTGATCGTTTGCCGCGTTTGCAAAACGCTCGTTGGGTTGCGGTGGGGCGTTTGGATTTCAATACCGAAGGCTTGTTAGTTTTTACAACCTCTGGTGATTTGGCCAATAAATTGATGCACCCGCGTTATGGCTGGGAGCGCGAATATGCCGTGCGCGTGCTTGGGCGAATTGAGCCCGAGCAGCAACAAAAATTGCTAGAAGGTATTGAGCTTGAAGATGGTTTGGCCAACTTTACACGGTGCGAAGCCATCGGGGGCGAAGGTGCGAATTCTTGGTATAAAGTTTCGCTAACTGAGGGGCGAAATCGTGAAGTACGGCGCATGATTGAATCAATTGGCCTTACGGTTAGCCGACTAGTTCGGGTTCGTTTTGGGCCTGTTTCATTGCCACGGTCATTGGGACGTGGCCGCTGGGGCGAAATTTCTCCTGAAGACGTTAGTGAGCTAATGCGCTTGATGAAAGTGCATAACGCGCATGATGGCGATGAAGCCGAAGACGAAGATGGCGACACAGGTTATGGCCGCCCACGGGACGAAGATGGCGAATTCGATGTCCCTGAAGATGAGTTGCAGCCAGCCTTTTTGGCCGAGGCATATGACAAGGCACTTGCATCCAAAGACCCTCGTGTCGACGATGATGAATGGCAACCAAAAAGCAATGATGCTCATTTAGAGGGTATTACACGATCGTTGCGCAAACGCGATGGTGGTAACCGAGGACCGGGCCGAGGTGTCGGATTTACAGGGCAGCGCAGTAGCGGTGCGGGCGGCGGTAATGGAAGCGGTAATGGCAGCAGCAATTCCGGTGGCGGCAGGCGGCGTGGTGGTCAAGGTTTTGGTGCCGGACAACCCGCATCTGGTTTTGCCGCGCCTAGCGAGCCAAGAGGTGATAGACCTAGGGGAGGCGGGCCTCCGGGAGGCAGGACAAACAACCGGCCTAGACGCCCAAGTGGTGGTGGTACTGGCGGCGGGTCAGGAGGCGTTGTGGGCCCGGCTGGGGATGGCAGGGGGCCGAGACCTCCCAACATGCAAGGAGGTCAGGGGCCGCAAGATGCCGGTATGAATCAGGCCGCTGGCAGTGGCAACCCAGCAGGAGGCGCTCCGGCCGGTGGGCCTCGCCGCCGTAGACGTAGGCCAAATAAAGGTGGTGGTCAAGGGGGGTCTGGGCAAACCAGCGCCGACTAGGATATAATCGAAAGTTGTCGGAAGCAAAACAACGATTAAATGTTGAGCAGTGCTTTATATTTGATGTGTTTTACTTCTGAAATAAAAATGGGTTCGTTGAAACCCATTTTTTTTTGTTTTTTTCGATTTCGACTGAAATTTCTTAGGATGTAAATTTGGCTGTCGCATTACAAACCATTGTTGAAACAACCCTCAAGGGGTTGGGCTACGAACTCGTTGAGCTTGAGTTTGGCGGCAGAGGTTTGTTGCGCATTTTTATTGACTTTGCCGATTGGAAAACCCGCAAAGGTAGCAAATCAGATTTCGACAGCGAGTTCATCAAAGTCGAGGACTGCGAAAAAGCGACCCGTCAGTTGAATCATGTTCTAACCGTCGAGGAAATTGACTACGCGAGGCTTGAAGTTTCTTCGCCTGGCATGGATAGGCCTTTAAATAACCCTGCAGACTACGAACGTTTTGCTGGCGAGCTGGTGAGTTTGAAGTTGAAAAAGCCGTTCGAGAATCGGAAGAATTTCGAAGGCATTTTAGGTATCGAAGCAGATGACAAGTACAGCATTGTTTACGATGCCGTAGTGAAAGACGCGTCGCAGAAGAAGTTAACCAAGCTTGAAAAAGCGCAAGGTAAAACTGCGGTCGTTTTTAACACAAATGCGAAGACAAATACAAAAAAATCAGCCGAGCCTGCGCCGCAGCTCAAGCTGACGTTTACGTTAGAAGAAGCGGATCGGGTTCGCCTGGTGCCGCAGATTAGTTTTAAGCAAGCAGCGGAATAAGGAACTGCAAAATGAGTCGCGAAGTATTACTGTTAGTTGATGCCCTGGCCCGTGAAAAAAACGTGCCGCGTGAAATCGTATTTTCAGCACTAGAGAGTGCTTTGGCATCGGCCACGAAAAAACAATACAAAGACGAAGTTGATGTTCGGGTTTCAATTGATCGCATTAGCGGCGATTATGAATCTTTCCGTCGCTGGTTGGTGGTACCTGACTATGAGTTAGAAGACCATGATTTACAAATCATTCAAACCGAAGCTCGCAAACAAATTGCTGACATTAATGTCGGCGATCATATTGAAGAAGAGCTAGAGTCAATCGATTTAGGTCGTATTGGTGCGCAAGCGGCTAAGCAAGTGATTTTGACGAAAATTCGCGATGCTGAACGAGAGCAAATCATTAATGATTTTCTAGCGCGTAATGAGCCAGTTTTGTCGGGTTCCATTAAGCGTATTGATCGTGAAGGTGCGATTGTTGAAGCTGGCAAGGTTGAAGCACGCTTGCCTAGAGATCAGATGATTCCGAAAGAGAACCTTCGCGTTGGTGATCGCGTGAAAGGGTTTATCGCTAAAGTGAATCGCGAAGGTCGTGGCCCGCAGCTGATGATGTCGCGCACAGCGCCTGAACTGATCATGTATTTATTTAAAAACGAAGTGCCAGAAATCGAGCAAGGCTTGCTTGAAATCAAAGCAGCGGCTCGTGATGCGGGTGTTCGCGCCAAGATTGCGGTGCATTCGAACGATAGGCGCGTCGATCCGATCGGTACCTGCGTTGGTGTTCGCGGTACTCGCGTTCAAGCAGTAACTGGCGAATTGGCTGGGGAGCGTGTTGACATCGTGCTTTGGTCGGAAGATCCCGCCCAGTTTGTAATTGGTGCTTTGGCTCCAGCTAACGTTACTTCGATTGTTGTCGACGAAGATTCTCACAGCATGGACGTGGTTGTTGATGAAGATAACTTAGCGTTGGCGATTGGTACCGGTGGCCGTAACGTGCGTTTGGCCTCTGAGTTGACCACTTGGACGATTAATATCATGACCGCAGAAGAGTCTGCCAAGAAAACTTCAGTCGAGCATGACGGTATTTTGAAAATCTTCATGGAAAAGTTGGATGTTGATGAGGAAGTTGCAGATATCCTGATTCAAGAGGGTTTTACTTCTCTTGAAGAAGTTGCCTATGTTCCTTTGAACGAAATGCTTGAAATCGAATCCTTTGATGAAGACACCGTCAATGAGTTGCGTGAGCGTGCTAAAAATTCACTTCTTACCGAAGCGATTGCCAATGAAGAAAAGATCGAAGGCACGGCCGAGGATCTGCTTAACATGAAGGGCATGGATCGTAACCTCGCGGCTAAGCTTTCCGATGGTGGCGTCAAAGATCTCGATTCACTTGCTGAATTGGCGGTTGATGAGTTAATCGAAATGACTGGCGTTGACGACGCAAGAGCTCGTGAGTTGATCATGACCGCGCGTGAGCATTGGTTTGTGGATGAGGCGCCTGCAGCGACAAAATAAACGGTTGTAGCTTCAAAGTACGCAGCGTTCAAAGTTCATGAATTTATGAAAAAGACGCCAAGCCATGCATAGCAGGCACCAAGGATTTAGGGAATAGAGTTTTTATGAGTATAACCAGCGTCGCAAAATTTGCGGCAGAACTAAAACTACCGACCGATGTGTTACTTGAGCAACTCAAGAACGCAGGTGTTGCGAAGAGTTCGTCTGAAGATTTGTTAACCGACGATGACAAAGAGCATCTGTTGTCGGCTTTGCGCAAGGCGCACGGGGGCGAAGATGCGCCCAAGCGGAAAATTACTTTAACGCGCAAATCAACTTCCGAAATCAAGCAAGCTGATGGCACTGGTAAAGCACGAACCATTCAGGTTGAAGTGCGCAAAAAGCGTGTCTTCGTGAAGAAAGAAGCAGAAGTTGCTGAGCCAGTGGTGGTTGAGCCGCCAGCTCCTGTTCTGGACGAAGCACAACAAGCTGCTAGGGATGAAGAAGATCGACGTCATCGTGAACTTTTAGAGCGTCAAGCTGCTGAGCTCAAGGAGAAGCAGCGTCGCTTGGAAGAAGAAGTTGCTCGCGAGCAAGAAGCTGCGGCAAAAGCTGCACAAATGGAAGAAGAAGCAAGGCGTGAGCGCCAGCGTGTTGCGTCACTTGAAATGGTGACTGAAGAAGACGCTAAAGAAAAAGCTAAGTTAGAAGCGCAAGCAAAATCTGATCTCGCTAAGCGCGCGCAAGAAGTCGCCGATGCCCAAGGTAAAGCACGCCGTGCTGTCGAAAGCGAAGTTGCCGAGATTAATCGCTTAATGAGTTTACAGCGTAGGCCGCAACCAAAACCAGTGGCTCCGCCGCCAGTAGTTGCACCAGTCGCAGACGCAAAAGCTGCCGAGAAGAAGGGCGCTGCGCAACCTCAAGGTACCCTCCACAAGCCGACGAATGCCAAGGGCGCACCAACCAGCGGTGCACCGAAACCTGCAGGTACTCCTGGAGCACCTGCGGCACCCGGCGACAAGAAAACCGTAAAGTCGGAAAAGCTCTCATCGAGCTGGGCTGATGAAGCAGCTAAACGTCGTCAGATTAAAACACGCGGTGATTCAACTGGGGGCACAAACAATTGGCGCGGCGGTCCGAAAATGCGTCGTGGCGGTCGTGATGACCATAAGCAGGAACAAGCGCCTGCCGAGTTTATTGCGAGAGAAATTCACGTTCCAGAAACACTGACGGTGGCTGAGCTTGCTCACAAGATGTCGGTGAAAGCCGCCGAGATTGTGAAGTCCTTAATGAAGCTTGGCATGATGGCCACCATCAACCAGGCGATCGATCAAGAAACTGCCATGATTGTGGTGGAAGAGTTAGGCCACAAAGCGGTTGCCGCTAAATTGGATGACCCTGAAGCATTCTTAGAAGAGGGTATTGATATTGCCGTATCTGGCGAAGCTATTACGCGACCGCCAGTCGTGACGGTAATGGGCCACGTTGACCACGGTAAGACATCTTTGCTCGACTATATTCGTCGCGCCAAGGTTGCATCGGGTGAAGCGGGCGGCATTACACAGCACATTGGTGCTTACCACGTCGAGACGCCACGCGGCGTTGTGACTTTCTTGGATACACCGGGCCATGCTGCTTTTACCGCTATGCGAGCTCGCGGTGCTGCGGCAACCGATATCGTTATCTTAGTAGTTGCAGCGGATGACGGCGTGATGCCACAAACGATTGAAGCGGTAAGCCATGCGAAAGCCGCTGGCGTGCCAATCGTTGTTGCGATGAACAAGAGTGATAAGCCAGAAGCCAACCCTGAGCGCTTAAAGCAAGAGCTTGTTGCGCTTGAGGTAGTGCCAGAGGAATATGGTGGCGACGTGCCGTTTATTTCAGTATCGGCAAAAACCGGTCTGGGTATCGATGAGTTGCTTGAAAACATTCTTTTGCAAGCTGAAGTACTTGAATTGAAGGCGCCTTTTGAAGGCTCGGCAAAAGGTATAGTGATTGAAGCTAGACTCGATAAAGGTCGGGGCCCGGTGGCAACGATTCTCGTTCAGTCGGGCACGTTGAAAAAGGGCGATATCGTTCTAGCGGGCTCTGTATTCGGACGCGTTCGTGCGATGACAGACGAAGCGGGCCGTACGGTTGACACTGCTGGTCCTTCGATCCCGGTTGAGATTCAAGGTTTAGCTGGCGTACCTGGTGCTGGTGACGAAGTGATTGTGCTTGGTGACGAGCGCAAAGCCCGTGAAATCGCCATGTTCCGCGAAACGAAGCGTAAACAGCTCGAAGAAGCCAAGCGTACTAAACAACCGGTAGATTTGTTCGCGCAGATGGCTGAGGGTGAGTTGAAGCAATTGAATGTCATGATTAAGTCTGACGTTCAAGGCTCACAAGAAGCTTTGGCTTCGTCGCTCGTGAAGTTGTCGAATGACGAGATTAAGGTCAACGTTGTCTATGCAGCGGTGGGTGGTATCAGTGAATCAGACGTGAACTTGGCGATAGCCTCGAAAGCTATCTTGATTGGCTTTAACGTGCGTGCAGAAGCTCAAGCCAAGCGCTTGGCCGAAGGCAACGGCGTAGAGATTCGCTACTACAGCATTATTTACGACGCGGTTGATGAATTAAAAGCGACGATGGGCGGCTTGTTGTCCCCAGAGCAGAAAGAGGAAATTACTGGCTTGGTTGAAATTCGCCAGATCTTCAAAGTATCGCGTGTAGGCAATATTGCTGGTTGTATGGTGCTCGAAGGCGTCATCAAGCGGAACTCTAAGATTCGCTTACTACGTGATAACAAGATCGTCTGGACAGGCGAACTTGAGACGTTGAAGCGCTTTAAAGATGACGCAAAAGAAGTGAAAGAAAGCTTCGAATGCGGATTGTCATTGAAGAACTACAACGATATCGCTGAGGGCGACAGACTCGAAGCGTTTGAAGTGAAAGAATTTGCGAGAACAATGGAATGAAACGCACCGTAGCTGGTGGACGTAGCTCAAGAGTTGTCGAGCAAGTTCACCAGGAAATCGCCAATTTAGTTCGCAGTGAGGTGAAGGACCCTCGCTTGGGGCTAGTGACGATTACTGGCGTCGATATCACGCCAGATTACGCTTTTGCGACAGTCCATTTCACCGTTTTACCGAGCGATGACGAGACAGTAAAACGCACCGCCCAAGGTTTACAGAGCGCCGCTGGTTATTTGAAAATTCAGTTAGGTAAGCGAATTCGCATTCACACAACACCGACATTGCGCTTCAAATACGATGGTTCGACGGAGAGAGGGTTAGAAATGTCTAACCTCATAGACGAGGCCATGAAAGTTACGAACTCAGCGTCAGTTTCAACCTTATTGAGTGAAACCGGTACTGAGATTCCAGAGCCAGAAAACCCGTCAGTAGGCGCGAAGTAAGCCGTGATTGAGTCCGGCATTCAGCGCGTGAAAGTACCGCGCGTCCAGATCGATGGCGTATTGCTGTTAGACAAACCATTGGGTTTAAGCAGCAATGATGCGTTGATGCGCGTCAAACGAATTACCCGCGCTTTGAAGCTTGGCCATGGTGGCACATTAGACCCTTTAGCAACCGGCTTGTTACCGATTGCTTTTGGCGAAGCCACGAAGTTTTTGCAGGGCATGCTCGATGCGAATAAAACTTATCTTGCCGATATCAAGTTTGGTGAAACGACCACCACCGCAGATCGTGAAGGTGAGATTATTGAAGCCAAGCCCGTTACCCATGATGAAGTAGCATTGATTGCATGTTTGAAAACGTTTGAAGGTGCGCATAGCCAAGTGCCCCCAATGTATTCGGCGCTTAAGCACGAGGGAACGCCACTCTACAAGCTCGCTCGAAGCGGAATTGACGTTGCAAGAGCTGCTCGTGACATTACGATTTTTGCGATTGAGCTGTTGGAATTCACCGCTGAAACAGCAAAGCTTCGAGTAGCCTGTAGCAAAGGTACCTATATTCGAACTTTGGCCGAAGATATTGGCAAGGCATTGGGTTGTGGTGCACATTTGGCAGGTTTACGTCGCGAGCAAGTCACGGGTTTTCATCTTCAAGACGCACTGACCTTGGAACAAGTACAAAACCAAATTGATGACTCGTCCTTTGTCACATCCTTGTTACCTACGGATGCGATGATCTCTTCAATTCCACGCTTTGAGCTTGATCAGGTGCTTGCGCAGCGCATGATGCAAGGGCAACGCTTGCGCTTAAGCAATACAACTACTACGGGAAAAGTTCGCATGTATTTTGGCGAAACACTTCTTGGCCTTGGCAGTATCGATAACGGTGTTTTATCACCGCTGCGACTCATTCAGTTTTCTCAATCTGCTCTTTCTAATCTTTCTTTATCTCTTCCTTCAATTGAAACCAAACCAGCCGCTCAAAAGGCGCTGGTCCATTAAAGCTTCACACAATGACTACTCTCATTCGAAATATCGCCATCATCGCTCACGTCGACCATGGCAAAACTACGCTGGTTGACCAGCTCTTGCGCCAATCGGGCACGTTCCGCTCTAACCAAGCAGTTACTGAGCGCGTGATGGACTCTAACGATCTTGAAAAAGAGCGCGGTATTACCATTCTGGCCAAGAACTGCGCCGTGTCTTACAAAGACACTCGCATCAACATCGTTGATACACCTGGCCACGCAGACTTCGGTGGCGAAGTAGAACGCGTTCTGTCTATGGTGGATAGCGTGTTGTTGCTTGTCGATGCGGTTGAAGGCCCAATGCCACAAACCCGTTTCGTGACCAAAAAGGCTTTGGCCTTGGGCTTAAAGCCAATCGTGGTTGTGAATAAAGTTGATCGCCCAGGTGCCCGTATCGATTATGTGGTGAACTCGACTTTTGATCTTTTCGACAAACTTGGTGCAACTGATGAGCAATTAGATTTTCCGATTGTTTACGCATCAGGTTTAAATGGTTGGGCATCAGACAAAGCCGATGTTAAGACCGAAACTCTTGAAGCTTTGTTCGAAGCAATCTTGAGGCACGTACCGGCCCACGCTGGCGACCCTACCGCTCCATTGCAACTACAAATCTGCTCACTCGATTATTCAACCTATGTCGGTCGAATTGGTATTGGTCGTATCAACCAAGGTACATTAAAACCAATGCAAGACGTGGCTGTTTACAGCGGCCCTGATAGTGCACCGAAAAAAGCGCGTATCAATCAAATCTTGAAGTTCGATGGCCTTGAGCGCCAAGTCGCTGAAGAGGCAGGCCCTGGCGACATCGTGTTGATTAACGGTATCGAAGAGATTGGTATTGGTGTAACGATTACTAGCTTGGAAGAGCCAGTGCCGTTGCCAATGTTGCAAGTGGATGAGCCTACCCTCACAATGAACTTCTGTGTAAATACATCGCCATTAGCGGGCCGTGAAGGTAAGTTCGTTACCAGCCGCCAATTGCGTGATCGGTTAACTCGCGAGCTGCAATCGAACGTAGCTTTGCGCGTAAAGGATACTGACGAAGACGGCATTTACGAAGTGATGGGCCGTGGGGAATTACACCTCACAATCTTGCTCGAGAACATGCGTCGCGAAGGTTACGAGCTAGCGGTATCAAAGCCGCGTGTGGTCTTCACTATGGTCAACGGCGAGCGCCATGAGCCAATCGAAATGGTGACTGCCGACGTTGAAGACGGCCATCAAGGTGCAGTAATGCAAGCCTTGGGTGAACGTAAGGCCGAACTCGTGAACATGGAGCCGGACGGCATGGGCCGTACTCGTTTAGAGTACCGGATACCAGCGCGCGGCTTGATCGGTTTTCAAAACGATTTCATGAACATGACTCGTGGTACTGGTTTGATTAGCAACATTTTTGATGGCTATGAGCCGTATAAAGGCGAAATCGAAGGCCGTAAAAATGGTGTACTGATTAGTCATGAAGATGGCGAATGCGTTACCTACGCTTTGGGTAAATTGGATGATCGTGGTCGCATGTTCGTCAAAGCGGGTGACCCGCTTTATGAAGGCATGATCGTCGGTATTCATTCCCGCGATAATGATTTGATCGTGAACGCTATTCGGGCTAAGCAGTTGACTAACTTCCGTGTCTCTGGCAAAGAGGATGCGATCAAAATCACGCCACCAATTATTCTTTCACTAGAGTACGCGGTTGAGTTTATTGCAGACGACGAGTTGGTTGAAATCACACCAAAGAGTATTCGATTGCGTAAGCGTTACTTGAAAGAGCATGAGCGTAAGCGTGCATCACGCGAAGGTGACGAAAAAGCTGCATAAGCTTTTTTAGTTGAACCAAACTATTGGTTCCAGTAGTTTGGTTCGCTGAATGTTTTCTTTAGGTAATCGATAAACATTCGGGCCCGCAACGGCATTTGTTTGCGTTGCGGGAATACCGCGTAAATAGCATTGTCGGGGGCACGAAACTCATTCAAAATGGTGACAAGCCGACCTGCTCTCAAATCGTCATTGACTTCCCACATTGATCGCCAGGCAACTCCTTGCCCGGAGATAGCCCAATCATGCAATACGGCGCCGTCATTACACTCGACTCGGCCTGATAGTTTCATCTGCACCACTTCGCCATTAATCATAAACGACCATCCCCGAGACTGATTCGCTGATGCGCCGAAGGTAAGGCAGGTATGTTGGCTAAGTTGCGACGGGTGCATTGGTAGACCATACCGTTTGATATAGGCTGGGCTAGCCACAACTACTCGTGTGTTATCTGCTAGTTTTGCACCAACCAAGCTTGAATCATCAAGCTGAGCAATACGAATGGCCACATCGATACCTTCATTAACAATGTCGACTAAACGATCGCTTAGGTCCAGTGAAATTGAAACATCTTTGTTGGTGTCCAAAAACGCTGGCAAAAGAGGGGCCACATGAACCCGGCCAAAACCGGCTGGTGCCGTTACTTTGAGGTGCCCGCTAGCTTTTACGCCACCCAAAGAAACTGACGCTTCTGCATTCTGAAAATCGTTGAGAATTCGTAGGCAGTCTTCTAAAAAAGCGCTTCCTTCGAAAGTAAGACTCACTTTTCGAGTAGTTCGCACCAAAAGTTTGACGCCGAGACGTTCTTCTAAAGAGTCTATTCGACGACCAATAATCGCCGGGGCTACACCTTCGGCATTGGCAGCAGCCGATAAGCTACCCTTGCTGGCGACAGCGACGAAAGTTTCGAGTTGCTTGAATTTGTCCATACACTCTTATCGTACTATTGGCCTAGTGTTTAATAATATGGCGAAACAAGAGAGAGCATGAAAAATTCCTATCCTGTGGTTGTTTTTGATGCCTTTGGGACATTGTTCGATGTCTACTCAGTGACCGCTAAAGCCGAGGCGTTATGCCCAGGCAAAGGTGCTGAAATTTCGGCTATTTGGCGCCAAAAGCAGGTTGAGTATTCTTGGCTTAGAACCATGAGCAACCGTTACAAGCCGTTTTGGGAAATTACACATGACGCGTTAATTTTTGCTCTCTCGCGACTTGAAATCGACGCTAGCTCCGTACTTATCGGCGAGATGATGGCGCAGTATCAGAAGCTCACGGCTTTTGAGGAAAGCAAGGCTGTTCTAACTCAACCGAAACATGCAGGTTATCGGTTAGGAATTCTCACTAATGGCAATCGTGAAATGATCGATGCTGTCCTTCAATACAGTGGGTTCGAAAGCTTTTTTGAGCATGTTTTAACCTCTGATGTCGTCGGTAAGTTCAAAACGTCAGATGAAATTTATGCTTTAGTTCCGAAAGCTTTTGGTGTGAAAAGTGAGGAAATTTTGTTTGTATCTAGTAATGCGTGGGATATGGATGCTTCAACTTGGTACGGCTTTAAAAGTTTTTGGGTAAATCGAGCGATTGCGCCGTTTGAAATACTCGATATCGCCCCGACCATGCGCGGTGAAACGCTCGTTGATTTACAAAAAGTTCTTGTCTAGTCCACAAGGGCGTTCAAAATGCGACGCAATTAAAAGCTGATTTTCCGGCTGCGGGTAAATAAAGACCATTCATCGGCGGTGCTCGGGCAAGGCACTGCAAATCCGGGATGATCGTGCAATGACTAAATCTGGACTTCTCCGTTCGCTGACCTCCCGAATTGCAGCGGCCTTACTGCTAGCGTCTTTTGTGTCCCTTGCGCTTATTCTTGGAGCGCTTTGGCAAGCACAACCAGAAGCTGGGCAGTCTAAGGTCGGCGCTACAGTTTTAAAGCAAATTTTCGACCTTAAAAGCGAACGTTTGGCATACGGACTTGTAGGCGTTTCTGATAACCAAGTATTGCTCAGCCAAACGAAATCGTCATTAGAGCAAAGTGATGCGGCCACACAGGCAAAGCTTACAAAACGAATTCTGCAAATAGTGTCTTTGGAAGGGGCCGATAGCGCTTTGGTAATCGATGCTGCGGGAGCGACAATCCTTTCGACGTTTCCTTCCGGCAAGACAA
>JAYWIG010000139.1:0-13023 GCA_043789035.1 Betaproteobacteria bacterium | reverse complement strand
TGCGGCGATACGCTGTGCAGTCAGCGGATGGTCGCCAGTGATCATAATGATGCGAATGCCAGCTTGATGAGCTTTTTCAATCGCAGCTTTCGCCTCTTGGCGAGGCGGGTCGATAATACCTACGATGCCAAGGAAAATAAGATCGTGTTCGAGCGCTTCGCCTTCTTCCGCTTTTTCGCCTTCTGTTAACGGCCTGTAAGCCACAGCCAGTGTTCGCAGTGCTTCTACAGCGAGCGAATCTACCTCCTTCATTCGTTGTGCGCGTAAAGCATCAGTCATTGCGACCGTGTCCATTCCAACGCGCATTTTTGTGCACTGCTTCAATACGATGCCGGGCGCACCTTTGGTGATTAATGTGAGTTGATCGTTATGCTCATGATCGATGTCAATAGTCGACATCATTTTTCTGTCCGAGGTAAATGCTATTTCCGCAACTCGCTCGAAACGCGCTTCACGTCGCTCAGTTGCATCGACTATCCCTAGCTTTCGCTCTGCCACCAAAAACGCAGCTTCGGTAGGGTCGCCATGAATTTTCCACTCACCACTGTCGGTTTGTTGTAGTTCTGCATTATTGGCTGTGCTGCCCCCACCTAAGATAGCGATTTGCTCTTGTTGAAGTACGCCCGCAATAAGCGCAGCGCCCTGGTGTTTAATATCGCCATTCGGTTCATATCCAACGCCACTCACCTGGGTACTACCTGAGGCTGTCACTACACGTTCGATAGTCATTTCAGCGCGAGTCAGCGTGCCTGTTTTGTCAGTGCAAATTACCGAGGCAGAACCCAGCGTTTCAACCGAGGAGAGGTTTTTAACAATAGCGTTATGCTTTGCCATTCGCTGAACACCGAGGGCCAGCACAACGGAGAGTATAGCCGGCAAGCCTTCCGGTACTGCTGCAACCGCAAGCGAGACGCCGAGCAGCAGTACGGTGACGAATTCGGCACTAGTGCGAATGTTTGAAGTCAAAAGCGTAATTGCAACCACAATCGCAGCGATAGCCACAACAACAATTGCTAGATGCTTACCCAACTGGCCGACTTCCTTCTGCAGTGGCGTGGCTACGACTGGGGTTGCCGCAAGCATTTCGGCGATTAAGCCCATCTGAGTAGCCATGCCGGTGGCCGTCACAATCGCGCGCCCTGTGCCTTGGGTAACCGCAGTTCCTTTGAAGACCATGTTTAATTGATCGGCAATGGCAAGTGGTTCAGTTAAGGTTGCAATGTCTTTGACTACCGATTCGCTTTCACCAGTGAGTGATGATTCTTGTACATGCAGGGACGCGGCTTCTATTAATCGGGCGTCAGCACCGATGGCGTCGCCTCCGCTTAATAAAAGTAGATCTCCTCGTACCAGCTCGCTGCTCGGTATGCGACTGGTCTTGCCGTCGCGCAGTACTGCCGAGGTCACTTCCGTCATCTTCGCAAGCGCCGCTACGGCTGATGCCGCCTTACCCTCTTGCAAGTAGCCGAAGGCACCGTTCAAAATTACGACGGCGGCAATTACGATAGCGTCGATAGGCCAGCTTTCTTGACTTTCTATTTTCCAAGCGATGAGCGCAATGGCAATTGCGAAGAGCAAGAGATAAATAAGCGGGTCGTTGAACTGTCTTAATGCGCGTCGCCAGGACGGTACGGCGGATGCACGGCGTAGAATGTTCTCGCCGTTCGCTACTAGCCTCGTCGCAGCTTCAGTGGAGGTTAATCCAACTTTTTGATTAGCGGCAAACTCTTTGACGATCTCATTAATATTTTGGTCGTAGATCACTTCACCAGCAGCACCGGAATATCGCTATCAGTAATGACCTTTTGCGCCACACTTCCTATCAAGGTACGGCCAAGTAAACCGTAGCCGTGTGTGCCCATCACGATCAGATGGGAATTTTCTCGCTTGGCTGCGTTGATGATCTCCGGTGCCGCCGAACCGACTGTGGACTTGCAAATGAAGTTCAACTTGTGGCGACTCAGAAATCGTTTGATTGGGTTGAGTACCTTGTCGGCTTCTTCGCGATGATAGGCGGCTACGTCAGCCCCCCCAAGTACTTGCTTGAAACGCAGGGGCACCGGCGTTTGGACGTTGAGTACAAATATTTCATCATCCGCACCTGCCAAGCTTTCATGAGTTACCAAAAAGGCGAGGGCTTTTTTGGTGTGCTTACTACCATCGGCTGCAAAAAGAATTTTCATAGCGCCATCGCTTCTTTGGCTAGAGTCCATGCTTGAGCCAACTTTACTCCGCGAGCGTGATAAATACTTTTCACCCGCTTGGCTCGTTCTTCAAGCTTTGCCTTTGCGCTATCTTTGGCTTGATTTAACTGAGTTTGTAAAAGTTTCGCTTTGGCTTCAGCTTCATGTTTGATCGAAGCTCCACGTTCTTCGCCGCGATGAATAGCGGCCTCAAGACTGCTTTTTGCGCTCGCAATCTTGCCGCGCAGTTTTCCTTTCGCATCGCCTGTTGCGTGTAAGGCTTCATCTTCGAGTGCTTTTATTTCTGATTTGAAAGCCGCAATATCGTGATCGTAATGAGATTCGGCAACTTCAGTGCGCGTTCGCCGGAAAACTTGGCCACCGATAGATTCCATTGCAGCGTCGACAGGTATGACCCATTCTTCTTCAACCTCCGCAATTAAAGCGATCTTGCCAGAATCAAGAAAGCGTTCCGCTTCTTCCACAAAGTCTAGGCCTACACCAGCAAGCCAAAAGTCGCGAACAGCGCCAATAAAAGTGCCTGTAACGGCACCTATTGCAAGGCCCGCGGGCCCACCCAAGAGGCCGACCAGGCTACCGACAGCCATGCCAGTAACGATACCGACAGGGCCGTCATCTTCGGTCTTTTTTACGCTAATAACGCCTTTTGCATCTTTCGCTACGACGTTGGCTGCATATAGCGTAATGTCGCCACTGGCGTGAAGACGGAGCAACGCTTGAAGGCCCGAATTGGCGGAATTTTCGTCGTTGAATGTCGCCACTAGAATTCTGTTCATGTCGGTATGTCTTTTAGGTGGATTGAACGTTTATGCCTAGCTCGTGGCAGTTTCAATAGCCTTGCGAAGGCGTGCTGTTGCCGCATTCACATCAACTTCAAACTCCCTCCAGCGCGCGATAGTCGCGCGGCGCATCTCACCCACTTTGGTTTCAGCAGATTTCACATCTGCCTTTAAGGCGGTAACTTCCGTGTTGATTTTGGTTTTAGCCTCCGATGCAGCATTGCCGGCTTTCTTTTCTAGGTCGGCGATTTTCGCTCTGCCCTTTTCGACATCTTTGTCAGCGGCTGCAACAAAGGCATCGCGTCGACTAGTATCGGTGGCATAGGTAAATACTGGCATCGCTTTGATCATGTCTTTGGTAGCACCTGCCATGATTAGCTTGCCTGCATTGTCTTGAATTTGATTTACCGGGACTGCTACATCATGGCGACCGATACCAATGAAGCCGCCAGCACCCACGATGACATAGGTCACTTTCTTATCTGGCGAGATAATCAGATCTTCTACTTTTCCGACTTTTTCGCCGGCTTCGTTAAAGATAATTTTCCCCATGAGCGTATTTTTCACGCTCCAGCCGAGCGCAACTTGGGTCGATTCGGTAATGTTGATCCCTACGGTGGTTGATCCGCCTGCCACTTGCGCTGAGGCCACTGTGCTGATGCTAGCCATAACTAATGCTGCTAAAGTTGCTTTGGTAAGTTTCTTGTTCATGATCTGGTTCCTTGTTTCGGTGAGGAGAACTTCTGATCGTAGAGACTCTTATTGCGTGAGTCTGTTCGTCAACGTACAAAGCCGCTAGTGACGGACTATTTCATAGTTAAGTTTTTTAACGCAGCCCAAGCTGGACGGGAGTTTGTTTGTGAATCGACAATGACCATGTAACGACCGGGCCACGGAACAGTGGTTCTGTGGGGCTTTAAGATCCATAACTTGTCACCAGTAGCAAAAGCAGTTTCATAGTCGGCATCAAGAACGCCATGGCTGTCTAAAAATACGTTGAATGTCGCTGGAATTCGAATACAACCTTCCGAGGCAACTGTACCTAATCTGGGTTCCAACACGGTCGGGTCGGTGGCATGCATTTGCAAACGCATTTTGCTCGTGCCGCCGCTACCCCAACCTCGTTCTGCAACTTGCCAACCGAAGTCGAAAACTCGTCTACCGCGCAGCCCGTATCCGCGTATATTTTTTTTGTTGAAGGTACCTTCTGCGCGATAGTCTGGATTGTCCAGCGAATGGGCAAATATGCCCAGTGGTGTAACGAAGTGTTCAAACTTTCCGACCTTACCGGTTGAAACTGGAACGGCTCCTAACCACTGCCAACTGCCATTTGCCTCACGAAGGATGATCATTGCTGCTTGTACTTGATCACTTCGGTCAACTGCTACGAACGCCTGAGTTGGTAAGTTGTTTAACTTCGCTTCGGTGATAGCGATTTCTACCAATTCGATATAACGGGTTTGATCGGCGAGTGGCACTTCTAAGCGTCTGTCTACTTCAGATGTAAATCGATTTGCCCACAGAATTGCATCACCTGTTGGCGCACTTAGCGATGCTGAAAAAACTCGGTTTTGCTGGAATATGCCTACAGTCAACACACAAAGTGAGCGTCGGCGACTTAGGTTGGTTTTATAACTATTGCCATCCATATCGATGTACATAAAATCGCTTCATAAAAGTGGTTAACACGCAGTAACCGATCAAAATTGCCATTAGCCAGAGGTAATAAGCAGGTGGAAGTGCTTGTAAGCCAAAGTAGCTCGCTAGTGGGCTTAGTGGGAGCCAGAGGCCGATTAAAACAATTGCGAGTGTCATACCGGTAAGGGCGATTGATCCATGGCTTTGAAGGAACGGTATTTTTGGTGTGCGTAGCATATGTACGACCAGCGTTTGCGTCAACAACCCAACTACGAACCATCCAGACTGGAATAGTGCTTGGTTGGCAAGGCTATTGGCGTCGAATACCCACCAAAGCACAGCAAAAGTAGTCAAATCAAATAGGGAACTAATAGGCCCGAAAAACAGCATGAATCTTCCGATGTCGGCTGGGTTCCACTTCAAAGGCTTGGTGACTAATTCGGCATCAACATTGTCAAAAGGAATGCCCGTCTGACTGACGTCATAGAGCAGGTTTTGTAGTAAAAGTTGCAGCGGCAACATTGGCAAAAATGGCAGAAAAGCGCTTGCGACCAATACACTTAGTACGTTACCGAAGTTTGAGCTTGCAGTCATCCGTATGTATTTCAGCATATTACAAAAAGTTGTGCGGCCTTCGATGACGCCTTCGTCGACTACGAGAAGATTTTTCTCCAGCAGTATGATGTCGGCAGCTTCTTTTGCGATATCAACAGCGCTATCCACTGAGATGCCGATATCTGCAGCGCGAAGCGCTGGCGCATCGTTGATGCCGTCGCCCATGAAGCCTACTACGTGGTCGCTTGCTCTGAGTGCGCGGACGATTCGTTCTTTATGAAGTGGCGTGAGCTTGGCAAAAATATGGTGTTCATTGGCAGCAATCTTTAGCTTTTCGTCGCTCATGGCTTCAATTTGCGAACCAAGTAAAACATCACTCTCCGCAAGCCCAACCTCTCGACATACATGTTTGGTTACAGGTTTGTTATCACCAGTCAATACTTTTACGGTGATACCGTTGGAGGCTAATTTTTTTAATGCAGCGGCGGCAGATTCTTTGGGCGGATCAAGAAACGCAATATAACCGATCAGAGTTAGCTCAACTTCATCCGCGACAGAGTATGTTGTCTGATTTGGTGGCATGGTCTTTATAGCAACGGCAACTACCCGCAGGCCTTCAGCGTTGAGTCCGTCGGTGACCGCTTTTGTGCGCATCAAAAGTGCCGCATCAAGAGGCTGGGTAGGCATAGCCCTTTCGCCGTCCAAGCTTGCGTCGATTTTGCTGTCCTTGCCATCTGCAGCCCTTACACGGGTGCATGCCGCTAATACCTCTTCGACTGCTCCTTTGCAGATTAACTCATGCGCTTTTTCCTGCCCGTTGACCAATGTTGCCACGACAACCGACATACGCCTGCGTTCAAAGTCGAATGGGATTTCATCCACTTTTCGATAGGCCTCATTGAGTTTTAACTCGGTTGCTAACTCGACGCGAGCCAATACTGCGACATCAAGCAAGTTTTTTAAACCCGTTTGGTAATGGCTATTGAGGAATGCGAAATTCAGCACTTCGTCGGTGTCTTGACCATAGGCGTCTGCATGCCGGGCAAGGGCTATCTTGTCTTGAGTTAACGTGCCGGTTTTATCCGTGCAAAGGATGTCCATCGCACCGAAGTTTTGGATGGCATCAAGGCGCTTGACGATGACTTTTTTTCGCGACAGCAGCACCGCACCCTTGGCTAACGTCGAAGTCACAATCATTGGCAGCATTTCCGGTGTTAGGCCTACCGCAACCGACACTGCAAATAAGAACGCTTGTAACCAATCGCCTTTGGTATAGCCATTGATTAGAAAGACGATTGGCACCATCACTGCAGCAAAACGAATTAGCAACCAACTGACGCTATTGACACCGCTTTGAAATGCATTGGGTGCTGTTTCAACCGCGGTTGCGTGCGCTGCTAAGGTGCCAAAATAGGTCCGTGCGCCGGTAGCTGCGACTAAGGCTGTAGCCGTTCCGGAGACGACGCTGGTGCCCATAAACAAAAGATTTTGTTGATCCGCAGAAGCGCTACTTTCAGGGAATTTTTCAACCGGTAGAGACTCGCCCGTCATTGCTGATTGGGCAATAAATAAGTCTCGGGCCGATAACAATCTGCAGTCTGCGGGAATCATATCGCCAGCAGAAAGTGCAACGACATCACCTGCGACCAAATCCGCAACGTTGATGTCTTGTTGTATACCAGCTCGGAGCACCCTGGCTTTGTTGCTGACCATCGCTCTAAGCCCCTCGGCCGCCCGGTGAGAGCGGGATTCTTGGACGAAACGAATAGCGGTGCTCAATGTAACCATAACGGCAATAACAATAGCGGCGCGTGCGTCTGCACTAAAGAACGAAAGAGCCGCTAAGGTTGTTAATAGTAGGTTGAATGGGTTGGCATAACATCGCCACAAATGCAGCCAAGCAGGCAAGGGGGGTTCTTGTTGTATTTCATTGAGCCCGTCCTTAGCCAGCCGCTTCGCGGATTCGGCTTGTTCAAGTCCACTCGTCTGAGATTTCAATAATTGCAATGCGTCGGCAGGGCTTCCTACCGCGATTAGTCGCATGCTTTCCCCGGGAGGTTTTTGATCGGTAGCTGCTACCAGAGTTGCTAAGGAGGGGTGACGCTGAAAATGTCGCTGAACGCGGCGTCGTTTTAAAAAGGCACTAAACCCTTCTTTAAGCAGTTTTTTCATCAATGAAGAATGCCTGCCTTGGCCTTTTATCGTCTGTGCGGCCGCGAACAGACATCTGATCAAACGACGGCGACACTTGCCGATGAACTTCAATCTTTGGACCCCTGTGGCTCTAATCGCTTGCCTAACGGGCTGTGCGTCGTTGATACCGGTGAGGCCTGTGCAATCGCCGCCAGAGCCCATTGTAGATATTCCAGCACTTTGGTCTGCCAGCCAAACTGGAGGGGCAGACACTGTAGGTGAATCGTTAGTCAGCTGGTGGCAAAGGTTCGACGACCCACTAATGACTAATCTAGTGAATCTAGCCTTGCTCGCTAATCCGAATGTCGCTAAAGCTCAAGCGGCACTTCGCCAAGCCCAAGCCTTGCGGGACGTTGCCGCCGCAGCGTTGTTACCTACAATTGGAGCTTCGGCCTCGGTGCAGCGGGGCGTCGCAGGCGGAGATAGCACTGGCAATCGCCTTCAGCTCGGTCTAGATGGTCAATGGGTGCCTGACGTATTTGGCGCACGTCGCAAGGCCTTAGACGCAAGCAACGCTGTGCTTGCCGCTAGTGCCTCTAGCTTGGGGGATGTGCAAGTTCAATTGGCTGCTGAGGTTGTGCTGACTTATGTTTTGTTGCGGACCTCGCAAATGCGCTGGGGCATTGCAAAGAGTAACTTAACTAGCCAGCAGGAAACGCTGCAGATTACAGATTGGCGTCAGCAAGCAGGGCTTGTCACAATGCTCGAAGTCGAACGTGCGCGAGCTGCTGCGGCACAAACGCAGGCGCTATTGCCAGCCTTGCAGATTGCGATTGAGCAGACATTGCACGCCCTTGCAGTGTTGGTATCCCGACCACCCGGTGCGCTGCAGATGGCAGTTGGTGTCGCACCGAAATTTGTTAACTTGCCGACATTAGGTACGGCACTTGCATTGAGCATTCCTGCTGAAACCCTGCGTCAGCGCGCTGATGTGCGTGCGGCTGAGTATCAAGTGGCTGCGGCGTTTTCTCGTTTAGGGCAGGCACAGGCGCAACGAATGCCAAGTTTTTCAATCGGTGGCTCTATCGGACTAAGTGCTATCACCCTAGCTGCATTATCGAAAGGCACATCGCTAGTTGCTAGTCTTTTGGGCGGTGTGACCTTGCCAGTGTTCGATGGTGGGACTTTACTCGCGCAAGTGCGCGTGCAAGCCGCTGCGTTTGAGCAAGCGCAGCAGGTGTATCGCTCAGCCGTTTTAGGCGCATTGAAAGATGTCGAGAATGCGCTTGTTGCCGTACGTGGTGACGAAGAACGACTAGCCAGCCTGAAGATAGCGGCAGATGCTGCAACAAATGCCGCGTTATTGGCGCGCCAACGTTACAGCAGCGGCTTAGTGGATTTTCAGACGGTGCTTGAAACACAACGTACTCAATTGGCCACGCAAGACGGTGTAGTAAGCGCTAAAGCGGACATCAGTAATGATCAGGTTCGCTTGTTTACCGCCTTAGGAGGCGGTTGGAGCATGGCGGACACTTCAGTCGCGGCGGCGAAATGACTACGAACAAACCGGTACCTGTTGCGCAACCTATCGCGATAACTGCTGCAACTCCCGCTACTAAAGGTGGCGTAGCAGAGTTACTGGAAGAATCCAACAAAAAACCTTGGTTCAAACGCCCCAGCACTTGGGGCCTAGGTTTATTAGTTCTCCTTGCGATTGGCGGCGCAACTTGGTGGTTTACTAGCCGCGCTGCAAATGCCCTACCAACTTACGCAACGCAAGCTGTAACCAGGGGCAATTTGACATTTACCGTGAATGCCAACGGCACTGTGCAGCCAACACGGTCTATCAATATCGGTAGTGAGCTTTCAGGCACCGTGTTGAAAGTGAATGTCGATGTGAATGACCTCGTCAAAAAAGGGCAAGTATTGGTAGTACTCGATACCGCTAAGCTGCGTGGACAAATTCAACGCTCGCAAGCCTCGCTAAGCGGTGCGCAAGCCAAAGCTGCCCAGACAGTCGCAACCATTAGCGAAGCTCAAGCAGCACTCGCGCGGCTGGAAGCGGTGGCCTTATTGTCCGGCGGAAAGGTACCTTCAAAAGCTGAACTCGATGCGGGACGCGCGACATTAGCCCGTGCTATTGCCGACAACCGAAGTGCGATTGCCAACATTAGCGACGCCACTGCCGCACTATCGACTGATCAAATTAATTTGTCTAAAGCATCGATCTCAGCACCATCGGACGGTGTTGTACTCACGCGCAACGTGGACCCTGGCAACGCCGTTGCGGCTGCATTGCAAGCCGTGACGCTTTTTACGCTTGCAGAAGACTTAACGCAATTACGCCTTTGGGTATATGTGGATGAGGCCGATGTGGGTTCTGTAAAAGTTGGGCAAGATGCGACCTTTACCGTGAGCGCTTATCCAAATCGCCACTTTCCAGCGCGTATTACTCGAGTAGGGTTCGGTTCAACAATCACTGATAACGTTGTCACCTATCTGACTTATCTCGATGTCAGCAATGCCGATTTAAGCTTGCGGCCGGGTATGACCGCAACCGCAGCGATCATTGCTACAGAGCGAAAGGATGTTTTACTTGTGCCAAATGCCGCGCTTCGCTACCAACCCACTGCGGCAACTGTTGACGCAAAGAAAGGCATTGCATCGGGCATATCCTTCGGTGCACCCAAGGTTGAAAGTAAGCGCCGAGGAGCGGGCGAAAAGGCTAGCACCGCCTCTGCGCGTCAAGTGTGGGTGTTACCTGATGGATCTCCAGCGCCGGTAGCGATCGCTGTTACGCCCGGCATTAGCGATGGTCGCATGACCGAAATTATCAGCGGTGATTTGAAAGCTGGTATGTTGGTTATCACAGCGCAAAAAAGCGGCAGCGGCAAGTGAGTGAGTTACTCATTGAGCTTAGAGGTGTGACCAAGCGCTACGGGCAAGGTGCTACCGAGTTGATGGCGCTAAAAGGTATAGACCTTGACATCACTGCCGGAGAGTTTGTGGCGATTATGGGCCCAAGTGGGTCTGGCAAATCGACCGCGATGAATATCATTGGCTGCTTAGATTCCCCAACTGCGGGCCAGTATATTTTTAAAGGTGCGCATGTGGAGTCATTATCGCGTGATCAACGGGCAAGGCTGCGTCGAAGTTATCTTGGTTTTGTGTTTCAAGGGTTTAATTTATTAGCCCGTACCTCCGCGCAAGAAAACGTTGAGCTTCCGCTGCTTTACCGAGGTGATAGCGCAAACGACAGGCGCGCTGCCGCGGCAAAAGCATTGCAGGATGTTGGCCTTGGTGGCTGGGAAAAACACACTCCGAGCGAACTCTCAGGCGGGCAACAGCAGCGAGTGGCCATTGCACGCGCTATTGTCACGCAGCCCGCAGTGGTGCTGGCCGATGAACCAACTGGAAACCTCGATACCAAGCGTAGCCATGAGATTATGGGCTTGTTGATGGCGCTGAACCGCGATCACGGCATTACCGTGTTAATGGTGACGCATGAGCCAGATATGGCCGCCTATGCACGTCGGTCTGTGCACTTTATCGATGGCCGCATTGCTAAAGACGTTGTTAACGCTAATCCAACGACGTCAGCGCCAGTGATTGATTCGATTGAGGCGGTCTGAACTATGTTGTTCAGCGTATTCGTGCTCGCGTTGCGCTCTGTGCGGCGCAACATGCTGCGCTCCTTCCTAACGATTCTTGGTATCGTGATTGGCGTTAGTGCCGTGATTACCATGGTGACCTTGGGCAACGGTGCGACCCAAGCTATCGAAGAAAAGATTACGAGCTTAGGCACGAATGTCTTGCTTGTTAGCCCTGGGCAGCGAATTGGTGGCGGAGGCGGCGGTGGTGTGCCGCAGTTTACTGAAGCGGATGCACAAGCGATAGCCACTCAGATTGGTGGCGTGGCTTCCGTGGCTCCACAAAGTCGTGCGAGTGCTACCGTCGTGGCCAATGGCCGAAATTGGGCAACGAGCATTAGCGGTAGCACCAACGAATGGTTCAAAACAGGTAATTGGGAGCTTAGCAGTGGCCGACTATTTGAGCCTGACGAGCAGCAGACAGGCGCTGCCGTATGCGTGATCGGCGAGTCGGTGAGGCGTGAGCTTTTTGGAGGCAGCGTTGGTAAGACCGGCTTGGGCGAGCAAATGCGTATCCGAAAATTCTCTTGTGAAATCGTGGGGATTCTTTCCCCAAAGGGGCAAGGCGGAATGGGCGATCAGGATGATGCAGTAATCGTGCCTTTGCATACATTGCAGCGCCGCGTTACTGGCAATCGCAAGGTGAGTTTTTTAGTAGTTGCGATGGCCGAAGGAAGCGATAGCGCGCCGTTGAAGGAAAGCCTGAGACAACTTTTGCGAGAACGCAGAAAGCTAGCTGATACCGATGACGATAATTTCAATATTTTCGATACCCAGCAACTGGCCGATACCTTGAGTAGCACCATGGGCGTATTGACGGATCTTTTAGGTGCGGTAGCGGCGGTGAGCTTGCTGGTCGGCGGTATCGGCATCATGAATATCATGTTAGTAAGCGTGACGGAGCGTACCCGCGAAATCGGTTTACGGCTAGCCGTTGGTGCCTTGGAGGGCGAGGTGTTGCTGCAGTTTTTGATCGAAGCCGTCGTGCTATCGGCCTTGGGTGGTGTGGTAGGTGTAGCTATAGCGACCGCAGCGTCCTATGGCGGTTCTAAGTTAATGTCGGTGCCTTATGTGTTTGACCCGACCATTAATGCGGTGGCGCTCTTGTTTTCAGCGGTGATTGGTATGGTTTTTGGTTATTTTCCCGCGCGACGAGCTGCGCAGATGGACCCGATTGAGGCCTTGCGGCACGAGTAGTGCCGTAAAAGCAAGTAGATTGTAAGGTTTGACACGTCAAAATCAGAGTGATATACTTACCAAGGTAAGTCAATATTTTCACGGAGCGCTAATCGTGCCAATCGCCACAGTATCTGAAAAAGGTCAGCTAGTTATTCCCTCGGCCATTCGAGCCTCATTGGGTATAACTGCAGGCACCCGCATAGAGATTCGCATTGAAAGCGATGGGTTTCGAGCCTTCGTCGAACCTGCACGAAAAACGCGCACCGCAGAAAGCTGTTTGGGAATTGCACAATACGTCGGGCCCAAGCTCAAAGTTGCTGAAATGGACGCGGCCCTATTTGCCAAAAAAGTATGATTGCGTTGGATACCAATGTATTGGTGCGCTTAGTCACCAATGATGATCCCCAGCGAGCCAAACTTGCGGCGAGATTAATAGACTCGAACAAACCATTTTTTGTGCCCCTAACAGTGTCTCTGGAGCTTGAGTGGGTTCTTCGTGGTGCGTATCGGCTTGACCGAGACACTATTGCTCATTGCTTCGAGTCGTTATTGGCGATTCGTAACGTTGCGTTTGAAGTTGATGCTTCGGTGGTTCAGGCTATCGGGCTTTACCAAAGTGGATTTGACTTTGCTGATGCGTTGCATCTGGCAAGTTCAGCGCGTTGCAATGAGCTGGCAACTTTCGATCACGATTTTTACAAAAAATCTAAACGACTCAAAACAGTTCCGACTGTAAGCCGAATCGATTCGTAGACTTTCGTAGCCGGTCTAAGAGTCGAGAACTGATCGAGAGCAAATCAGGTTTGAGGCGCTGGTGCTCAAACGTCACTGCTTAGTCGGCGGCAAAGGAAACTTCGCAAACGCAGCGATCACAGCAGTCTTTAT
>JAYWIG010000138.1:0-13097 GCA_043789035.1 Betaproteobacteria bacterium | reverse complement strand
TGGTTTTATAGAAAGTTCCATGAATATGAAAACATATTTATTTTTAGCTGGTTTGCATTTGTTTTTGATCGTCCAATCCAGCCATGCTGCGGATGTTGGGCAAAGCAACGCGAAGTGCCCGGCTCTGCTTAACTTCAAAATGCCGCGCCTTCAAGATGACAAACCACAAGACCTTTGCCAATATGCCGGTCGCGTAGTGCTCGTGGTAAACACTGCTAGCTATTGCGGCTACACAGAGCAATATCGAGGTTTAGAAGCGCTGAATGAGAAGTACCAAAAAAAGGGCGTGGCAGTACTCGGATTTCCTTCCAATGATTTTGGCAGCCAAGAACCAAAAGACAATAAAGCGATTGCCGATTTCTGCACCAACACGTTTGGCGTGAAGTTTCCGATGTTTGCTAAGAGCCAAGTGATTCGCACGCCTTCATCGAATGCGTCACCGTTTTACGAGGCTCTTTCGAAAGCGGCCAACTCACAACCTAGATGGAATTTTCACAAGTATCTAATTGGCAAAAATGGGCAAATCATTGCGAGCTTTCCGAGCGAAGTGTCACCGCTCGATGCGAGAATTACGAAGGCGATTGAGGCGGCGCTGTAATCGTTCTGCTCTTACCAAGAACGAGTTTGCGACGATGCATTTACAAGGTAGCTACCGTCGCTTACATTAACGTATGAAAAATTCCGTCAATGCGGGTATTGGCTTTTTACTTATAGCCCTCGCATGTTTCGCATTCTTAGACACGATTACCAAGCAAGTCCTTCTATCGGTGTCAATATTGATGGTGATCTGGGTGCGGTTTGTTGTGCAAGCACTGTTAACTACTGCAGTGATGTTGCCAAGGGCAGGACCAAGCATATTTGAAACCCAGAAACCGTTGGCTCAATTGGTGCGTGGTTCACTGCTTTTGCTTTGCACACTGCTTGCCTGTAACAGTTTGAAGTTTATGCCAGTGGGTGAGTTTGCCGCAATATCCATGACCGCACCGTTGTTTGTCACGCTGCTTGCATCGCGCTTGTTGGGTGAGCATGTCTCTGGCCTTCGAATTGCGTTGGTAATTGGCGGTTTATTCGGTGCGTTGCTAATTGTGCGGCCCGGCAGTGCTTTTGGATGGGCAGTTGTTTTTCCTCTCCTCTTGGTGGCTGCGAACACTGCATTTCAATTGCTCACTAGCAAACTCACTGTAACTGAAAAGAGCGCGAACACGCATTTCTATTCGGTATGGATCGGTGCTCTGCTAAGCAGTGGTTTATTGTTTTGGGGCTGGCAACCGATTATCGATATGCAACTATTGGCTAGGCTCATATTGATTGGCGCGGCAGGCGCGATCGGCCACTTTATGTTGATCTTGGCTTTTGAGAAAGCCCCTGCGGCTACCTTGATGCCTTATATGTACGCGCAAATTGCTTTCGCGATTTTAGGTGGCTGGTTGTTCTTCGATCATTTTCCGGATGCGATTTCCATGATTGGCGTGGCTATTATTGCTTTGTGTGGAATTGCGGCCGGTGTGCTCAGCGTGGTCGAGAGAAGGAAGCTAAACCTGGTAGTTTCGCCGTTATCTTAGGAGCTTGTTTGAAGATTACGGCCAGATGCGCATCGCGCTAGATTTGGTTTAATTTGCCGAGGCTCATAGCCTACGAGCGACAGGCACATAACCTCAAGTAAGGTGGCATCGCTCATGTTTACGATGTGTATACAATTTTGCATTTGTACAAAACCATCGGTAAAAAACCGTAGGCCAAATAAGTTAATTTGCTATTCAATTCAGAAAGTTCAATATGAGAATCGTCATGCTCCACGGTATCAACCACAACATGTTTGGTAAACGCGACCCTAAGCAATACGGCACGATTACGCTCGATGAAATTAACGCAAGTTTGGTGAGCCTTGGTAGAGAGTTAGGTGCAGACATCGAGCATTTTCAAACCAATGATGAAGGCGCGATGTGCGACCGCATTCACCAAGCCTATTTTGAAAAAGTCGATGGCGTTTTAATTAATGCCGGAGCGTGGACGCATTACAGCTTCGGCATCCGTGATGCGCTGGCGATTTTGACCTGCCCCATTGTTGAGTTACACATGAGTAATATTCATGCCCGCGAAGAGTTTCGGCATAAATCGGTATTTGCCGAAATCGTCAAAGGCCAAATTTGTGGCTTTGGCGAAGACAGTTATTTGTTGGCATTGCGTGCTGCTGTGAATGCTGCAAAGGCTGCGACAAAATAGTGTCGATGCAAATTACAGGCCATACCGAAATCATTGCGCACATCGGCTTTCCAACGCATAGTTTTAAAGCACCAATGATTTACAACCCGTACTTTGAGCAAGCGGGTATCAACGCAATCGTTGTGCCGATGGGTTGCAAGCCAGCGAGTTACCCGACGCTTTTGCGTAGCGTGTTTGAGCTAAGCAATATTCGAGGCGCGCTCATCACAATGCCCCATAAAATGTCGACGGTTGCGTTGCTCAACGAAGTGTCGACAACTGCTTCTATTGCAGGTGCATGCAATGCCGTTAAACGAAATGCTGACGGAAAATTAGTAGGTGATATGTTCGATGGCGAAGGCTTTGTGCGTGGTGTGTTGCGCAAGGGCTTAGTGCTAGAGGGTGCTCGTGTGTTGGTAGTGGGCAGCGGCGGAGTAGGTAGTGCGATTGCCGCTTCATTGGCCGCTGCGGGAATCGGCGAAATTTGCCTTTTTGATGTTAACGATACAGCGGCTGAAAAGCTTGGCGAACGCTTAAAAAAACACTATCCAACTTTAGTTATCCGAACCGGGTCGAACGATCCTATTGGACTCGATTTAGTGGTGAATGCTACGCCGTTAGGAATGAACGAAGGCGACCCTTTACCGATTAATATCAGTCGCTTAGAAGCGCACGCCTTTGTTGGTGAAGTCGTCATGAAAAACGAAACAACCGCCTTTCTAGCCGCCGCCCAGAAACTGGGCTGTCGAACTCAGATCGGCACGGATATGCTATTCGAACAGATACCTGCATATCTTGAATTTTTTGGATTTCCCTCCACGACGGCTGAAAACTTGCGGGATATTGCGCGTCTCGAATATTAAAATTAAGCATCCCTAACATCAGCCACTGGGCTAGTGCCAAAATCAGCGCGATTCAAGTACGCTATCAGCTTAGCCGCTGCCTGTTCCGGCGAGCTAAGTTGGCCCTTCTCCTTCATCGCCACAAAGCCTGCTTTATCGGGGAAATTCTGATCGGTTGCCGAACGTAGTTGTATTTGCATATCGGTATCAATCACGCCGGGCGCAAGTGAGCAAACTTTAGCCCCGTTCGTTTTTAGCGCTTCGTCGAGTGCCACGCTGCGAGTGTAGTGGTCCATACCAGCTTTCGCGGCGCAGTAGGCTGCTTGCGAGGCAAGCGCACGGCGACCTAAGCCAGAGGAAATATTCAGCACTTTTTTCGGCATTGCCCAAGTTTCAGTGCATTTCAAAAACACAGCAGTGAGCTGCATTGGTGCTTCTAAGCCTACGCGTAATGCGTTGGAGAGATCGATTGGGTCTGCATCGCTCAATGGCCCAATATTTGCAATAACTCCTGCATTATTGATCAATGTGGCGCTAGTAAAAGAGCCCACCGAGTTTGCCGGTAAAGCCAACCAGTTGCGCAGTTCTTGTGCAGCGCTAATTGAGTTTGAAAGATCGAGTTGCATTTGGGTAAGCGAAACGTTTGATTTGTCGGCTCTAGCTTGTAATGATGCATTTGCCTGACGGGAGATGCATAGCAATTGATTGCCGCTGACAATTAACTGCTCCGCAAGCGCTAGCCCCATGCCACGGGATGCGCCGGTGATGATGTAAAGATGTTTGCTCATTGATTGGTTCTATGTTTTTGTTGTTGATAGATGAATGATTCTGGCATTTATGCAAAAATCAGTTTTGTTAATACTTAGAGCAAAGTTTAATGCAAGAACAAAATTCGCAAGATATTCGCTGGCTCCAGCGCTTTTCGAATTTCAAAAAGGCTTTGTCGCAAATGCGTGGCTTTATCCAAAAAACAGAGCTTAATGAATTGGAATTGCAGGGTTTGATTCAATGCTTTGAGTATACCCACGAACTTGCCTGGAAAACATTGAAAGACTTTCTTGAGCATCGTGGAAGCACGGAAATGTTTGGCTCGAAAGACGTAACGCGAGAGGCATTCAAGCTCGATTTGATTATTGATGGCGATTCTTGGATGGCAATGATCCAGGATCGAAATCAGACTAGCCATACATACAATCAAGTGACTGCAATGGCGATTGTTGAAAATGTTAGAACCAAGTTTTTTGCATTGTTCGAAGCCTTAGAGCTAAAGCTTGAAAGCGTCAACAATGGTCGCTGACATAATGAGCGAGTTTGGCTTAACTACCCAAACTATTGAGAAAATTCATTATGTTCTGTCGCAATTCCCCTTGCTTGATCGTGTAGTACTCTACGGTTCGAGAGCTAAAGGTAGTTTTCGAAATGGGTCTGACATCGATTTGACTCTCATCGGCGATCAGCTAACACATTCGGATTTAAGAGAGATTGAAAATCGATTGGACGATTTGTATCTGCCTTATTCGTTCGATGTTTCTTTGTGCCACCATATTGAAAATCAAGACTTGATTCAACATATTGCGAGATTTGGCAAAGAGTTTTTTATAAGAAAAACTTAATCAATTCTTGCGTAACCTCTGGCCGATTTAAAAGTTGCATATGGTTCATTTTGAAAAAAACTTTAGAGTTATTGTCTGTGAACCCTAAGTTACCACTCAATGCGCTGTTGATAGATACTAAGCCGTCACCACTGACGTGATCAGTCGCTTTGTTTCTACTCGTAGTTGTGCAGGCTGCAACCGCAAACACTGCAACTGCCTTGGGTAACGCGTGCGCTAGGCCTTCGCGCAAATCATTAATACCCGCGCTTCGTAACTTCGTGAGCGCAACGAAGGGCTTTGAGTAAGGCGTGCTGCCTAAGATTAAATCGATCCAGTGGCCGGCTTTTTCGAGCGGAGCACCTTGGTGCGGTGTGCCTAGGAACGCGATTCGTTTGAGCTTCTTTCGCCAGCCCAGCTTTAATGTTGATTGGTCTGCATGATGCGCTGCGCTGCGAATGACTAAACCGCCCATGCTGTGTACCAAGACGTTTATCTCTTTGACGGTCACAGGCCAGTCTTTGTAAAGCTGTTCTAGTTTTACATTCAACTCTGCGCCGTTATCTTCAATCGCACGGCCTGTGTTGTAGCGCAGGTATACCGGCGTGAAGCCAGATGCTTGTGCGACAGCTTCAGCATGATTAATTTGTTGGTTGTCGGCACCGCTTGTCCATTGCAAATCATTCATGCATAAGCCATGAATGACGAGCAGAATTTTGTTGCTCCGGGTGTCAGCTTGGTGTCGGAACACCATCGTTGTCGCAAGCGGGTTGTTGTCTGCTTCAAGGCGATCGCCGATGACGCCATTAAGCGCCGCCAAGAATGCTTGGTGCTGTTTAGATTCAATGTCAGAGGCATCGACTGAAGTTGCTAGAAGCGGTTCGATCTTTAGTAGCGCAGCATCTATTGCCCGCCCAACTAAACCAGTAGTCCCACGCACTGATTTGTAGATCAATCCTGTTAAACCTGTGGTTTGTACCGAATCAGATTTCTTTTCAAGAAACATGGTTCGTTTCACCGAACGATGCACACCTTCGGTGATATTAGTCACACCTATTGTGGCGTGAGTAACCAGTTTTGCTGCGGCCCTGAGTTGCTCAGTTTTTTTCATTCAGTACTAACAAAGGCTTGCGGCGTGATGATGCAAATGATCTTCAATAAAAGTGGCTACAAAGAAATAGCCGTGATCGTAGCTAGCGTGCATACGTAGCGAAAGTGGTTGTTGAACTCGCTGGCAGGCACGTGCGAACAAATCTGGGTGCAATTGCTCGCTCAAGAATTTATCGGCTAAGCCTTGATCAATCAGAATGCCATTTTTAAACGGCACACTTGATTGAGTAGCCATCAGCGCAGTGGCGTCGTGTAAATGCCATGTTGCTTCATCGTTGCCAAGGTAACCACCGAACGCTTTCTTGCCCCAAGGGCATTGGGTAGGCGCACAGATCGGCGCGAACGCGGATACGGATTTGAAAACATCTTGATGTTTAAGCGCTAGTGTTAAGGCACCGTGACCGCCCATGGAATGGCCTGTGATGCCTAGCTTATCGGTATTCAATCCCAACTCGCTGGCGAGCTGCGGTAGTAAGTCTTTAAGCAGATAACTTTCCATACGCCAGTGTTTCGCCCATGGCGCTTGTGTTGCGTCGAGGTAGAACCCGGCGGCTACTCCAAAATCCCAACTGTCATTTTCACCCGCAACCTTCGCGCCTCTAGGGCTAGTGTCTGGGGTGATGAGCGCAATACCTAGCTCTGCGGCAACGCGTTGCGCGCCAGCTTTGAATGCAAAGGTTTCTTCATTGCAAGTTAAACCTGCAAGGTAAATTATTGCAGGTACAGAACGCGTGCTGGCTTGTGGCGGTAAAAACACACCGAACTTCATTGGTAGGCCAATGGCAAGTGAGTCGTGCTGATAAAAGCGCTGCTCCCCACCAAAGCAAGCATGCGAGTTGTTTAGCGTTAGTGACATTTGTTCGACGCTAAAACAAAACCACACCGCGAATCGACTCGCCGCGCTTCATTAAGTCGAAGCCTTTGTTGATATCTTCAAGCGGCATTGTGTGGGTAATCAACTTATCAATATTGATCTTGCCCTCCATGTACCAATCAACAATCTTAGGCACATCGGTTCTACCTCTAGCGCCACCGAAAGCTGAGCCTCTCCAAACACGGCCTGTCACCAATTGGAATGGGCGCGTATTAATTTCGGAACCGGCTTCAGCCACACCGATGATGATGCTTTGGCCCCAGCCCTTATGTGTGCATTCGAGTGCTTGACGCATCAACTTTGTATTGCCCACGCATTCGAAGCTGTAGTCGGCGCCACCGTCGGTCATTTGAATGATGGCATCTACAACGTTGCCACCCGCCGCTTCGATTTCTTTAGGATTGATGAAGTGGGTCATGCCGAATTCGCGAGCCATTTGTTCGCGCGCAGGGTTGATATCGACACCGATAATTTTATCGGCACCCACCATGCGCGCGCCTTGAATCACATTCAAGCCAATGCCGCCCAAGCCGAACACAACAACGTTGGCACCGGCTTCGACCTTTGCAGTAAACAGCACCGCACCAATGCCTGTTGTGACGCCGCAACCGATATAGCAAACCTTATCGAACGGCGCATCTTCACGAATTTTGGCGAGCGAAATATCTGGCACAACCGTGTGGTTACTAAAGGTGCTGGTACCCATGTAGTGAAAGATTGGGTCGCCATTTAAACTAAAACGACTCGTGGCATCGGGCATTAAACCTTTGCCTTGCGTGCTGCGAATTTTTTGGCACAAATTGGTTTTACGGCTAAGGCAAAACTTACACTGCCTGCACTCTGGAGTGTAGAGGGGAATAACATGGTCACCCTTCTTAAGGGTAGTGACGCCGGGGCCAACGTCGACCACAATGCCAGCACCTTCGTGGCCAAGAATTGCCGGGAAAATGCCTTCAGGGTCAGCTCCCGATAAGGTGTAGTAATCGGTGTGGCAAATGCCTGTTGCTTTAACCTCGACAAGTACCTCACCTGAACGTGGGCCTTCGAGATCAACAGTTTCTATTGTGAGAGGTGCGTTAGCTTTCCATGCAACGGCAGCGCGTGTTTTCATCGGTAAACCCTATTCTTTAAAAAAGGCTTCGACTTTGCCTTTGAATTTCATCAGCAGAGGGCGCCCTTTACGATCAAGCGATTTACTCGCGGCAATGCGAATCCAGCCTTCGCTAATGCAATATTCTTCTACGTTGCTTTTTTCTAGACCGTTAAATCGAATGCCGACGTTCTGTTTAAAGACCTCTTCGTTGAAGTATGGGCTTTTTGGGTCGACAGATAGTCTGTCAGGAAGCGCAGATGTTAGGGTGTTGTGTGAGTCGGTCATAGCTTATGGTTTTTGAACAAATAAACCGCTATGTTATCGGAGTGTCGTTTCTTAATGTTGGAAGATGATCTCCCTGATTTATGAATTTTTCGCGAATGTAATGCAACAAATGCCGCAGACATGCGTTTAAAGCGCCACCTATAATTAGACTCCTGTGTGCGAACCCTTGCGCTAGGATCGAGGTTACAAGCTTACATGAACTGGATCACTTACCCGTTGGATCCCAACAAAATTTTGCTAGATTTGCCTGCGCAACTTATAGGCGGGGTGCCTCGTGCATCTTTAAGCCAATGACTCAATCGGCGATTATTCAGAGAGGGCAGGGAGACGCACCGGCTGTTCTTTGGCCGATTACCAATGGCCATTTCTTAGCGATACTTTTGGTTTTTGGTGCGATTTGGCTCACTGTGATTAGCTCATTCAGTTTAACCCCACCGTCAGACAATATTGAGCAGTTAATTTGGCTGGAAAAATTGTCGTGGGGCTATTACAAGCACCCGCCGCTGCCAACCTGGCTTGCGTGGTTTGCCACTTGGGTGTTGGGTAAATCACCTATGGCCATTGCGGCCTTAGGTGCCGCCTGCGCTTTAACAGCATTCTATGTTTTTTGGTCGCTACTCAATCGCATGAGTGACGCCCGTTATGCGACTGTGGTTTGTCTGGCTGTCATGTGTGTGCCGTTCTACAGCGCGCGTTTGAACTACTTCAATCACAATATTGTCTTGCTGCTACTGAGTACGATCACCGCGTATTGCGCGTACCGGGCTTTCGAAAGTGAAAAACTGCGATGGTGGTTTGGTGTGGCGCTGGCCGTTGGCCTCGGTGCCATTACCAAATATCAAATTGTGGTGAGCTTAGTTTCGCTTGCGCTATTGTGGGTGTTGCAACGTGGTTGGCAAACGCGAAAGCATCAGATTGGTCTGGCAATAGTAGTGGTTACAGCAGTGGCATTTTTTCTGCCCCATTTGAACTGGCTCGTGAATAATAATTTTGCTCCTTTTACTTATGCCAAGACCACGTCATTGGGTGCTGGCTTATCAGGAGGGGAGCGTGTAATAGCCACGGCAAACTGGCTGGCCGATTTGCTACTTGGGAGAGGCTTCGCTTCTTGGATTTTTTTGGGTAGCCTAGTTTGGGTGAGTCGTATAACTCGCGCTAAAGTGGCTATTGGGGTTGTACAACCCACCGCGAAATCTGCATTGGGTTTTGAACTGATTCTTTGTTGGGGCTTGGTACCTGTTGCTTTCATCGTCTCATTGGGCTTGTTTGCTGGTGCTGATCTGCAAATGCACTGGGGTACCTCTTTCTTAAACTTTGGCATTGCCGCAGTGCTTTCTTTGTTGTTTCGCCCGTCTTATTTTTCGGGCATGACCTTAAAGCAAATTGTTTTTTGCTTTATTGCCATTCAAAGTATTTTTATTCTCTACGGTGCCGTCACAATGTCGGGTGGCTTTCAAAAATATCACTCAGCTCGCTGGCAATCATTTGATTCAAGAGCGGCTGCAAGACAGGTGGAACCATTAGCGCAAGCTGCATTGGGTGGACCAGTGATGATTGTTGTGGGCAAACATGACATCGCTGGCGCGATTGCTTTGCAATTGCCTAGTCACCCCAAAGTATTGATCGAAAATCGCCTCGACTTTAGCCCTTGGGTGAGTCAGGATTTAATCGATCGTTGTGGTGCCCTCGAGGTCGCGAACGAGTATACCGATGCCTCATTTAAATCTTTAGCGCCCCAGTTTCCTAGCGTATATTGGCGCATACAGATGCCCAAACCAAATCAACCGGCTTGCATAACGGTGCACTAGCAGGTAAATCATTAAATTCGCGGTTTTTGAGTGACAGAATCCTCGCAATGCTAGTCTCCTAGTTAAACATTTTTTCAAGCAAAACTTAAACGAGGTGGATCAGAAACCGTCTTAACTAACACCAGCCAAAACCTTGCTAGAGACTATCATTACCTTGCGGTTGCTTGGTGGCGAGAAGGTAATGTTAGTTTGATGTTCTTGGGTGAAGAAGAGAGTGAGCCGTCGTCGGGCCAAGCCAAAGTGCGAGTGTTTAATACCGCGACAAAAGCTGGTAGTGTCGATGTGTATCTCAGTAATTCGGCATCTGCTTTGAGTTCGATTTCCCCGATGCCTCGAATGTCGATACTGGCAAAGTGTCAGGTTTCCCAACGGTTAACAAAGGACCCTACCGCCTGCGAGTAACGGCAGCGGGCGATAAATCCCAAATAACGATGATTGTGCAATCCGTTGCTGGCGGCGATTACACCGTCATAACATGTGGGTCTGTGGCAAACCCGAAGCAATCATTTATCGTTGATGACAATCGAGTTCCACACACTAGTGGTAAAGCCAAAATTCGACTCATACACGGCGCTGAACCGTATTTTTCAGCATCAATGACCTACGATTCGATTGCAGTCACCAGTGAAGTTCCGTTGGGTTCTGCCTCAACTTCAACCAATGTCAATCCAAACTCTGGCAATGCGCTGATTGAAGTTAATGCGCCGTCGTCATCAACACCGCTTTACACCACAGAGATATCAGGTGGCGGTACGACCAGAGCGACCATCGATGCAAAGTCTGGCTATACGATATTTTTACCTAGCGGCAATGCCACTCCTAGGGGAATTATTCGGAAAGACAGATAAATAATAGTCTTTCATCCGCCGGCGCTACTGGTTCAAGTACTCTCGAAATCGAGCCGGGTTCATCCCGACTCACCGTTTAAAATCGCGGCAAAAATGCGCTTGATCTGTATACCCATATGTAAAACCAATTTCCGCGCGCGCTGGTTGACTACTGATAGATAGCATTTGCGTAGCACGCTCTGCGCGAGCGGATGCAATGAGATCGACATAGCTGGCGCCTTCAAGCTGCAATTTACGTTGTAACGATCGAGTGCTATGCATGCGTTGGGCCGCAGCTGATGCCAGCGACATTGGTTCTCCTAAACTTTGTAGTGCTAGTTCACGAATACGAGCGCTAAAACTGCCAGATGACAGGCCATCCACCTGGGAGATTGGCTGATTAGTACGCAATGCGCTTTTAACGCCTGCAACGCCATGCCGGCGAACGCACCAATTGTGGGCTTGATTATTTTCAGCCGCCGCAGCCAGCTCAATCTAACATTTACGACGTTTGTCAATAGCCTTGTGTATTTGTGACCATCGACTCACATCGATTGACCGATTATCGTAATACAAGTAACGTCTATCAAATTGAGCATCGACAAGAATGCCGCATTAGAGGACCGTTAAGTCAACGAATTGATTTCTGCCACGTTTATTCATTAGCTGTTGGGAGGTTCGCCGTGAGTCTGTTTGAATCCTATCGGAAGTCGTATGTTTTGGGTCGCGACGAAGAGTTGTCGTTACAAGATTATCTAGAACTTTGTAAGCGAGAACCTCTAGCGTATGCCAGTGCAGCGGAACGAATGCTTGCCGCAATTGGCGAGCCAGAAGTTGTAGATACCCGAACCGATGTGCGCTTGTCGCGCCTGTTCTCTAATCGCCTGATTCGCCGTTACCCGGCGTTTCTAGAGTTCTACGGCATGGAAGAAGCCATTGCACAGATCGTGGCTTATTTCAAACATGCCGCTCAAGGTCTAGAGGAACGCAAGCAGGTTCTCTATTTGTTGGGGCCAGTGGGTGGAGGGAAGTCATCTATCGCGGAGCGCCTGAAATTACTTATGGAAGCCCAGCCCATTTATGCGCTGAAGGGCTCGCCAGTAAATGAGTCGCCGCTCGGCTTATTCAATATCGAGCGTGAAGGTCCATTACTCGAACAAGAGTACGGCATTCCACGGCGCTATCTTACCGGCATCATGAGCCCTTGGGCAGTGAAGCGCTTGAAAGAGTACGACGGCGACATCACTCAATTCAAAGTAGTTCGCATTCAACCTTCTGTGCTTAAGCAAGTTGCTATTTCTAAAACAGAACCAGGCGACGAAAACAATCAGGATATTTCAACTCTGGTTGGCAAGGTCGATATTCGTAAGCTTGAATCTCTTTCACAAGACGACCCAGATGCTTACAGCTACTCAGGCGGCCTATGCCTATCGAACCAAGGCTTGCTCGAGTTTGTCGAAATGTTCAAAGCTCCAATTAAGATGTTACACCCACTCTTAACGGCGACTCAGGAGGGAAACTTTAAGGGTACCGAAGGGTTCTCAGCCATTCCGTTTCAAGGCATTATTCTTGCGCACTCTAATGAAAGCGAGTGGACTACCTTTAGAAATAACCGCAACAACGAGGCCTTCTTAGATCGAGTCTACATTGTTAAGGTGCCATATTGCCTGCAAGTTACTGAGGAAGTACGCATCTATCGTAAGCTCTTAAAGAACAGTTCCTTATCCTCTGCTCCATGTGCCCCCGGCACCTTAGAGATGATGGCTCAGTTCGCAGTGTTGACCCGAGTCAAAGACCCAGAAAATTCCAGTATATTTTCCAAGATGCGAGTCTATGACGGGGAGAATTTGAAGGACGTCGAACCCAATGCCAAAACCTATCAGGAGTACCGTGACTTTGCTGGCCTCGATGAAGGCATGAATGGTATTTCGACGCGCTTTTCATACAAAGTTTTGTCCTCGGTGTTCAACTACGACCAAACTGAAATTGCTGCTAATCCAGTTCATCTCATGTATGTGCTTGAGCAGAGATTGTTGCGCGAGCAGTTGCCAGAAGAAGTGCAGCGCCGTTATGTTGAATTCATCAAGGGCTTTCTGTCTCCTCGTTATGCTGAATTCATTGGCAAGGAAATTCAAACAGCCTATCTCGAGTCATACTCCGAATACGGCCAGAACATTTTCGACCGTTATGTTACTTATGCCGATTATTGGATTCAGGACGAAGACTATCGAGATCAAGAAACTGGCGAGAGCTTTGATAGAGCTCAATTAAATGGCGAGCTTGAAAAAATTGAAAAGCCCGCGGGTATCGCTAACCCCAAAGATTTTCGAAACGAAATTGTTAATTTCGTATTGCGTGCACGTGCTAATCACGGTGGTAAGAACCCGAGCTGGACGAGTTATGAAAAGTTGCGAGAAGTCATCGAAAAGAAAATGTTCTCTAATACCGAAGAACTTCTGCCGGT
>JAYWIG010000137.1:0-13109 GCA_043789035.1 Betaproteobacteria bacterium | reverse complement strand
TGCTTGATGCCAAGTTGATGCAATTCGATTTGAAACGAATCGGTGCTGCGCTTCTACCTGAGCGTGATAATCAATTTACCTACCTCGGCTTACAAACCTTGTATGACCGTTACTTTTTGCACATTGCTAAGCGTCGCATCGAAATGCCTCAGGCTTTCTTCATGCGCGTGGCGATGGGCTTGGCCATTGCAGAGGTTGATAGAGAGGCGCGTGCGATCGAGTTCTACAACTTGCTTTCTAGCTTTGACTTTATGAGCTCGACACCAACACTGTTTAACTCTGGCACACAACGTTCGCAATTGTCGTCTTGCTATCTCACCACTGTTGCTGATGATCTTGATGGCATCTACGAAGCGATCAAAGAAAATGCATTGCTAGCTAAATACGCTGGTGGCTTGGGTAACGACTGGACACCAGTGCGTGCCATGGGCGCTCATATTAAAGGCACTAATGGCGAGAGCCAAGGCGTTGTACCGTTCTTAAAAGTAGTGAATGACACGGCGGTTGCTGTGAACCAAGGCGGCAAGCGTAAAGGCGCAGTCTGTGCCTACCTTGAATCTTGGCACCTTGATATTGAAGAATTCTTGGATCTACGCAAGAACACTGGCGATGATCGCCGCCGCACTCATGACATGAATACCGCCAACTGGATTCCTGACTTATTCATGAAGCGCGCGATGGAAGGCAAAGACTGGACGTTGTTTAGTCCAAGTGACGTGCCTGATTTGCACGATTTGTTTGGCATTGCGTTTGAGCAAGCCTATATTAAGTATGAGCAAAAAACAGAAACTGGTGAGATCGCTCATTTCAAACGTATCTCTGCTACACAGCTATGGCGCAAGATGTTGTCGATGCTGTTCGAAACAGGTCATCCATGGATCACTTTTAAAGATCCTTGCAACCTGCGCTCACCTCAGCAGCATATTGGTGTCGTACATAGCTCGAACCTTTGTACCGAAATTACATTGAACACCAACGAATCAGAAATCGCGGTCTGTAATTTAGGGTCAGTGAACATGGTTGCGCACATGATGCAAAACCCTGATGGCACGATGAGTCTTGATCAAGTGAAATTGAAAAAGACCATCACGACGGCTATGCGTATGTTAGATAATGTCATTGATATTAACTACTACGCAGTCGCTAAGGCACGCAACAGTAACTTAAAGCATAGACCAGTAGGCTTGGGCATCATGGGCTTTCAAGATTGCCTACACATGATGAAGACGCCTTACGCCAGCCAAGCTGCAGTCGAGTTTGCCGATCGTTCGATGGAAGCAGTTTGCTACAACGCTTACTGGGCATCGACAGAGTTGGCCGAAGAACGTGGCCGTTATGCTTCCTACAGAGGCTCATTGTGGGATAAAGGTATCTTGCCGCAAGACACTATCCAGATCCTCGCAGAGCAGCGTGGTGGTTATGTTGAGGTCGATGGCTCAAGTACCCTCGATTGGGACAGCTTGCGTAACCGCATTCGTGTACATGGCATGCGCAACTCCAATTGCGTAGCGATTGCCCCGACGGCAACTATCTCTAACATCATTGGCGTGTCGGCATGTATTGAACCCACTTATCAAAACTTGTACGCTAAGTCGAACTTGTCAGGTGAATTTACGGTGGTGAATGATTACCTAGTGAGAGATTTGAAAACGCGCGGCTTGTGGGATGAAGTTATGGTCAATGACTTAAAGCACTATGACGGCTCACTCGCACGCATTGATAGAGTGCCAGCAGATTTGCGCTCTATCTACGCAACGGCATTCGAAGTTGATCCAACTTGGCTGGTGGAATGTGCTTCGCGTCGCCAGAAGTGGATCGATCAAGCTCAGTCACTCAACATTTACATGGCTGGTGCATCGGGCAAGAAATTGCATGAGACTTATTCGCTGGCATGGTTGCGTGGTTTGAAGACGACTTACTACTTGCGCACACTCGGTGCCACGAGTGCAGAGAAATCAACCACCGATAAGATCGGGCAGTTGAATGCGGTATCAGCGAGCGGTAGTGCGGGTGCTTTCTCGTACAGCACAACAAGCAACGCGGGTGCAACAACAAGTGCGAATGTCTCTAACGCAGCTAATGCAGTGTCGGGTGCTGGTTCATCGTTATCAGTTTCTACAGCATCATCGATTGCCGCTGCAGTTGCTGCGTCGAACATTGGTGACATCCAACTTGGCGAAACTGAAGTACCAAAATTTTGCGCGATAGATGATCCTGATTGCGAAGCGTGTCAGTAAGTTTTCAATTAGTTTTTAATAATTTTTTCGTGATTTTTTATTGATGTGTTGATCATCAGTGCATCGCAAATTTACTAAGTATTTGCGATGCATGATCACACTAAATTACAAAAGTGTTGCATCGATCCCCACAAACATCATTTGCATGTCAAGCGATGAAAGAGAATTGTTGCGTACCTTATACAAGCATCATAAGATTCGGTCTGTGTATAACTGCTGAATCTCGTGATAAGACAAATACTTAGATGAATGTTTTCAAGCGAGACTTTAAATGCTGTCCTGGGAAGAATTAACACCGGCTAGTCCGGTCAAGCCACAAATGCCTAATGTATCTGCTACAGGTTTTATACCTGCACAGAATGCTCCGGCACCAAGCACTACTGTAAAGCCTGTTCAGGCCTTATCGTCAGCCTATGCATCCTCACCTGCACCTGTATTTTCAGCAGCAGTTTCACCATCCATTAATACAGCGCCGGCTAATCGCCAAGATCCGACCAAAGTACACATGAGCAGTGGCCGTGTACGTGTTGAAGACAAGCGGGTGATCAATGGTGCAGCGGACGTTAACCAACTCGTGCCATTTAAATACAAATGGGCATGGGATAAATATTTAGCGACTTGCGCAAACCATTGGATGCCTCAAGAGATCAACATGAGCCGCGACATCGCGCTATGGAAATCTCCAAATGGTTTAACCGATGATGAGCGTCGTCTGGTCAAGCGTAACCTAGGCTTCTTTGTTACGGCAGATTCTTTAGCGGCTAACAATATTGTGTTGGGCACCTATCGCCATATCACTGCACCTGAGTGCAGGCAGTTCTTATTGCGCCAAGCTTTCGAAGAGGCGATTCACACGCATGCTTACCAGTACATCACTGAATCTTTGGGTTTAGATGAGGCTGAAATTTTCAATGCGTATAACGAAATTAAATCGATTCGCGATAAGGATGATTTCCTGATTCCGTTTATCGAAACGCTTTGCAACCCAGAGTTTAAGACTGGCACTGTAGAAAACGATCAAAAGCTTTTGAAGTCATTGATTGTATTTTCCTGCCTCATGGAAGGCTTGTTCTTCTACGTTGGTTTCGTTCAAATTTTGGCGCTAGGTCGTCAGAACAAAATGACGGGTGCTGCTGAGCAGTATCAGTACATCTTGCGCGATGAATCGATGCACTGCAATTTTGGTATTGATTTAGTGAACACCATCAAGCTCGAGAATCCTTTGTTGTGGACACCTGAGTTTCGCAAAGAAATCGAAGGGTTGTTTCATCAAGCCGTTGAGTTGGAGTACGCCTACGCGGAAGACACAATGCCGCGCGGTGTACTTGGTTTGAATGCGTCTATGTTTAAAGGTTATTTGCGCTTTGTTGCAAATCGCCGTGCTCAACAAATTGGTTTGGATCCAATGTTCCCTACGGAAGAAAATCCATTCCCTTGGATGAGCGAGATGATTGATTTGAAGAAAGAGCGAAACTTTTTTGAAACTCGTGTCATCGAGTATCAAACAGGTGGTGCTCTGAATTGGGAATAAGACTAAAACTTGTGCTTGAGTCTTTCACTTTGAAAGTGAGCGAGAGTTTTAGTCACACGGAATTCATTGGCGTAGATCGAAAGAGCTGCGCAAATGAATAACCCGTCCATCTTGATTTCTACTGTCACGTGAGTGATGTTGGAAATAAAGACGTACGGGTTTCATTTTTATGTACTAGAGCTTAACTTCCTTAAGGAGAAAGAGTTATGGCAACCGCCAAGAAACCAGCAGCCAAACCTGCCGCCAAGAAACCAGCTGCTAAGAAACCAGCCGCTGCCAAGAAACCAGCTGCTAAAAAAGCAGCAGCAAAGCCAGCCGCTAAAAAAGCAGCTGCTAAGCCTGTAGCTAAAAAAGCAGCAGCAAAGCCAGCCGCCAAAAAAGCAGCAGCAAAGCCAGCCGCTAAAAAAGCAGCAGCAAAGCCAGCAGCCGCTAAAAAAGCAGCAGCAAAACCAGCAGCTAAAAAAGCAGTAGCTAAAAAAGCTGCCGCTAAAAAGCCAGCTGCTAAAAAGCCAGCTGCTAAAAAGCCTGCAAAAAAAGCCGCTAAGAAAGCTGCGAAAGCAGCCGCTGCCCCCGCTGCCGCTCCTCTGAATCCCGCCGCAGCGTGGCCTTTTCCCACTGGCAACAAGCCAGCGTAAGAAAGGAAGGATTGTTTTTAAATCATTCGTGATTTAAAGCATCTTCACGAATCCCGCTTAACAGTTACGCTGTTTTGCGGGATTTTTTCATTTAGAGCCTTGCACAATGAACTTAGTAAGAATTCCATGCGAAAATTCCAGCTATGAAAGACGCACTTTGGTTAATTATTTATTCGCTCGTCAGTTTAGTGGGCAGTGCCTGCTTGTTACGTGCTTGGGGTAATCGTATTCCTGGTTCCTTACGAAGCCCGCTTGGGTTATTCGTCATGGCAATTACCGATTGGATTGTGAAGCCGCTCCGAAGGTTTGTTCCTTCAAGCAAAGGAACAGATTGGTCTAGCTTAATCGCCGCCCTCCTCATTGCAGTCATACTGGCTGCTGTCTATATGCTGATTAACTCTGTGGGCAAGGTACCCAACTTTGGTGTTGTGGTGATGTTGGCGGTGTTGTGGTTAGTGAAGTGGGCGCTATATACGGCTATTGGCTTGTTGATCATTATGGCGGTGCTGTCTTGGGTAAACCCGAACGCGCCTATGGCACCAGCTGTTAATCAATGGACGCAGCCTATGTTGGCACCGATTCGAAAAGTCTTGCCTACAATTGGTGGTTTTGATCTATCGCCGTTGGTATTGATTCTGCTCATTCAAGCAGCGCTGATGCTGCTTGAATCTTCGTTGCCGGGTTTATTGAAACTAGCCTTCTAGTTTAAAACTTTAAACCGAAGGCTTTTTCTAAGCGTGGTTGAACGCCATGCTGAGTAGCGGTGTGATTTTGGCCGCCTTGTTGTTCGATCTTGATGCCACCCATTACGCTACCTAAGCGAGCGCTATCTGCCCAGCTCCAGCCGTTGGATAGGCCGTATAACAAACCACCTCTGAACGCATCGCCGCATCCGGTCGGATCTTTAGCTTCAGAGATTGCAACGACGGGAACTTGAGTCGAAACACCATTTTCATAAACGGTGCAGCCTTCTGAACCTCGAGTCACAATCATCGCCGATACTTTACTAGCGATTTCTGGCTCGGTCCAGCCCGTGCGCTCACAGAGTAATGCGGATTCATAATCGTTCAAAGTGATTGCCCAAGCCTGTGCAATAAATGCTTTAAAGTCGTCACCACTAAAGAGTGGCATGGCCTGACCGGGGTCAAAAATAAAAGGAATACCTGCAGCTTTAAATTCGGCGGCGTGGCTAACCATTGCGTCGCGGCCATTAGGGGCAATGATGCCAAGTGCTTTTGTTCCTTGCGGTAAATTCTCTGGTGCATGGCTATGATGAGCTTGTACCATCGCACCGGGATGAAATGCGGTAATTTGATTGTTTGAAAGATCGGTCGTAATAAATGCTTGCGCTGTATATTCATCGGTTGAGTGGTGCAAACGACTTACGTCAACACCCGCTGAACGCATATGGTCAACATACTCAGCACCTTCTTTACCAATTGCTGCTAGTACGACCGCGTTGCCGCCCAGTGCGTTCAACGTGTAGGCAATGTTTGCAGCGCAACCACCGTATTCTTTGCGCATCGATGGCGCGAAAAACGACACGTTAATGTTGTGTACTTGATCGGGAAGGATGTGGTCTTTAAAGTGGCCAGCAAAAACCATAATGGTGTCGTATGCGATTGAACCGCTGATGTAAACTTGAGTCGTCATGAAAAAATTCTGATGGGGTTTCTAGGGATAAAACAGTGCAGCTGAAAAGCCGCTAGGATTGATATCGGCTACTTCAATGGCCAGCTTCAGAGGTAGCTCGCCGTTTGGTTTAAGGCCGGCTTTTTCTGCCGCAATAGCATCTAGGCTCTCTAGCACGGGTAGCATCGATTTCAAATATTCTTCTGGTAGCAAGACCTTTTTCAAGAGTATGCCACCCGAGCTATCCGTTAAGGAAAGTTCCAACGCTGGCCAGCGTACGACATACGTAGCGCCATTACGCAAAACTGCACTCAGTGAGTACAGGCCAGGGTTTGCAGATGCCTGAAGCTCAAATGATTCGATTGTTAGGCGATCAAGGGCTCTTGGGTTTTCGACTTTTAAACCGACGATTGATGAAACCGCATCAATGGTAGGGCTAAGAGTGGGGAAGTGAGCAGCTAATGAATGCCTTGCCCCAATCAGCAACTGAAGTAACAGCAAACCAACTAGCGCAATGCCTGCAAGTGCTAAGAATACTTCGCTGCGATTGGCAAAGCCTTTCATGCCATTTCGAGGCTCCTCACCGGAGAAGAAATTTACCGCTGACAGCTCTCTTTCCTCTGCCTGATCAAATAATGACGACTTTGGTGCACCTTTGCGTAAGAGCTTATCGTCTTCTCTAAGCTTAATCGAGCTAGGTGGCTTTGCAAGTTCGGCTGATTCACGGTTGACGCGATTCTCAAAAGCTTCCGTCATCATTTGCGTTGTTGGCGCTAGAACAGTATCGGGAATAAAGAATGCAGTGTTGAGATCTTCTTCCACCGATGGATTTTCCACCTTCGGGGCTGCCTGCTTGCTCGATATTGGCAATACTTGGCTGATATAGTCGATGCCAGAAAAAACGTGCTGGCACATACCGCATCGAACCAAACCTCTTCTGAGTTTGAGTTGATCGGGTACGACCTTGAAACTGGTTTTACATTGCGGACAGGTAGTTGCTAGAGCCATCCCGCAAGTTTACTGCATACTTAATTCTCACGTTTTGCAACTAAGCAAGCCCAGCCATCTTGCACTCGCCAAGCTTTCATCGGTAAGTAAGCGGTATAGGCGGCGCAGACTTCGTCGATCTGTCGCTCAAGTACGCCGGAGATCACTAGGTGGCCACCTGGTTTAACTAATGAACAAAGCAAAGGTGCCAGCACCTTGAGTGGGTTCGACAGGATATTTGCGACAACAACGTCTACAGCTTTCGGAGCCTGTCCTGTAGTTTCGGCTGCGGTAACCGTAACGCCATTACGTTGCGCATTGTCTTTGGTACTTAAAACGGCCTGTGGGTCGATATCAAGGCCCAAAACGGAATGGCTATTTTTTGCGATGCCAAGTTTTAAAGCCGCTATCGCTAGTACACCAGAGCCGCAGCCATAATCAATGAGGCTGGCATCTGCTGCATTGAGGTCGCTCGCAAATTGTTCTAACCATTGCAGGCAAAGATGTGTTGTGGGGTGGCTGCCAGTACCGAAGGCAAGGCCCGGGTCGAGCTCAACCACGATGCGGCCTACTATTGCCGGGTGCTCAAGGTGCCATGAGGGTGCAATGGCTAAATGCTCGCCGACTAATATTGGATCAAACTGCTGTTGCGTTAAACGTACCCAGTCTTGTTCGTCAACCTTGGCAACTCGCGAGGCCGCTAAGGGTTTGTCTGGGAATGCTTCGAGCAGCAATTCATTGGCCGCCGCAAACTGTGCAACCTCATTGCTGCCGCTCGGCACGTCAAGCATGATGATGAGGCGCGTTTTTTGCCAGCCGAATACAGGTGGTGGAAGGCTAGGCTGGCCGGGTTCGCCAAAAATCGGTTGCTCATCTGGCGAGTCTGCATCTGCATCTTCGGCTTGAACCGAAACTGCCCCATATTCCATCAACACATCGCTGACATGATCGGCGCTTTCACGATCAATAAAGCAGGAGAATTCGATCAACATAATGTCGGCATTTCCAACTCTAGCCTTTACGATGAGCCAATTTTTGCTCAAGATAATGAATTGAAGTACCACCACTGACAAATCGACCGTCAGCCATTAAGTCGCGATGCAGTGCTAAGTTAGTTTGAATACCCTCAATGGCCATCTCAGATAATGCAATACGCATTCTGGCAATCGCTTGATCGCGCGTATCACCATAGGCTAGCACCTTGCCTATCATCGAATCATAATTGGGTGGTACTACATAGTTAGTGTAAGCATGCGAATCGACACGAATACCTGGCCCGCCTGGTGGGTGCCAAGCGGTGATTCGACCCGGGGAAGGCGTAAATTTAAAAGGATCTTCAGCATTGATGCGGCACTCAATTGCATGGCCTTTGATTTGCACGTCTCTCTGCCGTATCAGTAGTTTTTCGCCAGCAGCAATACGAATCTGCTGTTGCACGATATCGATACCAGTGATGAGTTCGGTCACTGGATGCTCTACCTGTACGCGGGTATTCATTTCTATAAAATAAAACTCGCCCTTCTCGAAGAGGAATTCGAAAGTGCCTGCACCTCGATAGCCAATACGTTTACAAGCGTCTACACAACGAGCGCCAATCTTATCGATTAGGCGCCGGTTAATGCCCGGCGCAGGGCCTTCTTCTAAAACCTTTTGGTGACGCCTTTGCATGGAGCAATCACGCTCGCCAAGGAAGATTACATTTTTGTACTCATCAGCCAGAATTTGGATTTCAATGTGCCGTGGGTTTTCTAGGTATTTCTCCATATAAACCGTTGGGTTATTAAATGCCGCACCGGCTTCCGCTTTGGTCATGTTGACTGCATTGACCAAGGCCGCTTCCGTATGCACCACACGCATACCGCGACCGCCACCACCACCGGCCGCTTTGATGATGACTGGGTAACCAACCTGTTTTGCAATGCGAATCAGCTCGATAGGCTCATCAGGCAATGCACCTTCTGAGCCAGGAACTACAGGAACACTGGCGCGTCGCATTGCATCCTTGGCGCTCACCTTGTCGCCCATTAAGCGAATGGAGTCAGGGCGTGGGCCGATAAACACAAATCCACTTTTTTCAACGCGTTCACCGAAGTCGGCATTTTCTGAAAGAAATCCGTAGCCCGGATGAATGGCTTCTGCGTCTGTTACTTCAGCCGCACTAATGATTGCGGGAATATTGAGGTAGCTGTCTTTCGACGGCGCGGGGCCAATACAAACGGACTCGTCCGCGAGCTTTACGTACTTTGCATCGGTGTCCGCTTCGGAATGCACAACCACGGTTTTGATGCCCATTTCTCGGCATGCGCGCTGAATTCGAAGTGCAATCTCACCCCGATTCGCGATCAGAATTTTTTCAAACATGAAGTTAGTCTGTTATTCGATGATAAAGAGCGGCTGGCCATATTCAACAGGGTTACCGTTTTCAACCAAAATGGCTTTGACGACCCCGGACTTGTCCGCTTCGATTTCGTTCATCAGCTTCATTGCTTCGATGATGCACAAGGTATCGCCTTCTTTGACGGCTTGCCCTAATGTAATGATCGCTTCGGCACCTGGTTGTGCTGATCTGTAGAAAGTACCCACCATTGGCGACTTCACTGTATGGCCAACAGCCACCGGTGCAGCCTCAACGACGGGAGCAGTGGCTGGTGCCGCTGGTATGGGTGCTGCTACGACCTGTGATTGAACTGGTGCCGCCTGCATAGGTGGGTGGCCTGCGTTGTTCTTAACGATTCGAACGGTGCCTTCAGCTTCCGTAATCTCTAGTTCACTGATGCCCGATTCAGCAACCAGATCGATGAGGGTTTTTAGTTTTCTTAAATCCACTTATTCCTCGCAACAAAAGTCATAAACAAGTCAGTTCAGGGATCGTAATACTAACGGCAATCTGAAAGGTATGTGAAATGTTTAAATGAAATTAAACGATATTGAGCGGTTTTCTGTGCTAATGAAGTGATTTTGAGCGAATTTATGACATTTTGTGTGAATTAGGATTGCTTTACCTTCGCCGCAGCCTTGAGCGCTGGCAATGAGAATCGCCCTAACACCCGCAAAACGATTTTCTCTTTTTGAGAAATAACTATGGTGAATGGTAACGCACCTGTGGAGTTTCCCAAAAGTCGCGACAGTTCGGTTCCGCCCATCCCCGAAATCAGGAGTTCGTACGATATCTTGTTTTTAGCGACGAATTCCTTAACATTAGATGGTGAATCGATACCAATACCGACAATTGCGACTGAATTACCGTCGACTTTATTCCATTCGCTCAACTCGGGCATTTCTTCGACACATGGTGGGCACCAGGTTGCCCAAAAGTTAAGCACCAGTGGTTTGCCACGATATTGAGATAAAGCGACTGATTCACCTTTAGCATTTTCGAAACTTAGGTCAAAAAGTGTTTTTATTGCAGTGTCGTCTTTTTCGGGTGTGCTGCTAATTTGGGCGTCTTGATGGTTAAACCCTAACCAAGTACCGCCGGCAAGTGCTATTAAAGCTAAACCTCCTAGCACCAATGGGCGACGAGATTTTGAAAGTAGGTGTTCGTTCACTGAAAACTCGCTTCTAACAATTGCGCTACTGCCTTAAGGTCCGCTCGAACTGGTTTTCCAGCTAAAGATCCACCGGCAATCTTTTCTTTGACTGCCCCTCGTAAATCATCAAAAGAGTAGAGTGAAATCATAATCGGTTCATTTTTCCAATGGAACGTAAGTGCTTCCACTAAATGGCCGGTCTTAAAATGCTTGGTTTCAATCGAGTCATATTCAATATGTAGGTTAAGAAGCGCGAACTGCACATCTTTGTTGTTGTCAGAAAACGCTTGGATATGAATAGGTACATGCTCAGCCACAATGCCTTTCCATACGGAGCCGGTCAGCATTGGTTCAAAATTACTCAAGTGCTGCATCATGGCAAAACCAACTTCACGCATTCGCTGAACGCGAGCGGCATGCTCGTCGTCGAAAAGGTTTAAGTGCTCGAGCAACGCATCATCGATTTGATGATTGTCTGGCATGGCATCGCGTGGCAGCTTGCTGACCCCGGCAATGCCTTCAGCGGCTTTTTTCTTGGCACTTCCGTAGTCAAGACCGTGATCTGCCACTAATCTAGCTGCTTCGGCAGCAATCTCTTCGGATATGGTTGTCATGGGTGAAGTATATGCAAATGTGGCGTAACTTAGAATCTTGCCATGCATATACATATCCTTGGAATTTGTGGCACCTTTATGGGTGGTATCGCGGCAATCGCGAAAGAGGCCGGTCATATCGTGTCGGGTTGCGATGCCAATGTTTACCCGCCGATGAGCGATCAGCTGCGCGCGCTCGGTATCGACTTGATTGACGGTTTCGCGCTAGAGCAGTTAGCGCTGAAACCAGATTTGTGGGTAATCGGTAATGTTGTGTCTCGAGGTAACCCGTTGATAGAAGCGATTCTTGATGCCGGTTTGCCCTACATTTCAGGGCCGCAATGGTTGGCCGAAGAGGTGTTAAAAGATAAGTGGGTACTAGCTGTGGCGGGTACTCATGGAAAAACCACGACATCGTCGATGTTGGCTTGGCTACTAGACGCTAACGGTTACAACCCCGGCTTTTTGATCGGAGGCATTCCTGGTAACTTCGGGGTCTCTGCTCGTTTGGGTGGCGATTTCTTTGTCATCGAGGCCGACGAATATGACACAGCGTTTTTCGACAAACGTTCAAAATTTGTGCATTATCGACCGCGTACTGCGGTGCTCAATAACCTGGAGTTTGATCATGCGGATATCTTTGCCGATCTCGCCGCCATAGAAACCCAGTTTCATCATCTTGTTCGCACGGTACCCGGCAAGGGTAGGCTTATTGTGAACGGTGCCGCGCCTGCTTTAGAGCGTGTGCTTGCGCGTGGCTTTTGGTCGGAAAAAGAAACCTTTGGAGAGGCATCAGAGCATTCATGGCGCTTAGAAGATATAGAAGAGGCGGCGCAGACTAGCCAATTTAAAGTGCATTCCAGTGCCGGTTCGGTGGACTGCAGCTTGGCGCTCGCCGGTAAACATAATCGCTTGAATGCAGTTGCTGCGATTGCTGCGGCACGCCATATTGGGTTAACGCCTGAGCATGCTGCGAAAGCGTTGGCAAGTTTCGAAGGTGTGAAGCGCCGTTTAGAAGTGCGGGGCATCGAAGCAGGGGTGACGGTGATCGATGATTTTGCACATCACCCAACCGCGATTGAAACAACGTTGGCCGGATTAAGAGCACGACTAGGCAAACACAAACGCATCTTAGCGGTGTTAGAGCCAAGATCGAACACCATGAAAATGGGGGCTGTGAAAGACCAGTTGGCACCGAGCTTAGCTGGGGCTGATAAGGTTTTTTGTTTCGAAGGCGGCTTGGGTTGGGATACGGCTTTGGCGCTCGCACCGCTTGGAGCCAAATCAAATAGCTATAGCGACTTAAGGAAGATGATTTCGGCGATTGGTGTAGAGGCTAAAGCCGGTGACTTTATATTAGTGATGAGTAACGGTGGGTTTGGCGGCATTCACCAGAAGTTGTTGGATGGGTTGAAATTGCGCGCTTTCTGAGTGCTATTGCTCTTGCGCAATACCCAATAAAGACTGTCGAATTGAGGGCGAAATAAAGTAGTCGTGCTGAGCCCAAAGGTCTAGAGTCGGCCTAATGGCTGAGAGAAGTCCCACTCTGTTTAGTTCAAGCAATAGGCCGCCTGAACCAACGTACGTAATGTTCATGAATTTGGCGAGCCTTCGCGCTCGAACTTCATCAATGATGGCAATGTAGCCGTGTGCTTTGCAGGCTGACAGAACTGCAATCTCACCCTCACCCAAATTACCCGGATTCGCCGCTGAATCGATTGGCGTTAAGGATGCGTCTGCTTGCATTTCGATTAAACACCCCTGTGCTAATGCATCCTGAATTTCGCGCACACCGGGCTTAGCGGGACGGAGCAAGCATTCATGCAGAACGGCGGTGGGTACTAACAAAGCCCCCCTTAGATTTTTTAAAACGGGTAGCAAGCCCGCGATTGCAAATACTATAAGCGGCCCTGAATCGGACACTAGCAAAGACGGTTTCATCCGGTTAAGTCGAGCTTAGGACT
>JAYWIG010000136.1:0-3641 GCA_043789035.1 Betaproteobacteria bacterium | reverse complement strand
AAGAGCGCCAAGATCAACACAATGGCTGATCACCACGCAAACTAGGGTGGGGAAAATTCAAATGCCACTTCTGGGGAATTTACGATTGGCATTGACAGAGCTTGCTAGCTCCACACTAAGTGATTGCGTGGGCGGCGTTGAAGCTGTGACAGAGCCGCTCGTACAAGCTTTGCATAAGCATGCATGTCGGCAGGCAAATTGCACACTGACGATACGCCAGTGACGGTCTTGCAGCCCGGGCGAAGTAGCAGCAAAACGGGTCGGCTGTGGACATACGTGGTTGACGACACAGGCTGGGGAGGAACAAAGCCGCGAGCGGTGTGGTTTGCGTTCACGCCAGATCGCAAATCGGAGCACCCTAAAAACCACTTGCAAACCTTTAGCGGGTATTTGCAGGCTGATGCCTATAAAGGTTATGAGCAGCTTTATGAAGAACGAAGTCATACGGATCGGCCCATTATCGAAGTAGCCTGCTGGGCGCATGCGAGACGAAAGTTCTTTGACCTTGCTAAAGACGATAAGTCGCCCTTGGCTATGCAAGCGCTTGAGCAAATCGCGGCACTTTACGCCATCGAGAAATTGATCAAAGGCAGCAATCCAGAGGAGCGCAAAGCGGCACGCCAAACACAAGCTACACCGCTGCTGCAAAAACTATACGATTGGATGATGCACACGCTCACCCAAGTATCGCGAAAGTCTGAGATTGCCCAAGCTATTGCATACAGCCTGAATCGATGGGCAGCGCTGACGCGCTACACCACCGATGGCATACTTGAGATCGACAATAATGCAGCCGAAAGATCGATCAGGCCTATCGCTGTTGGCAGAAAGAACTATCTCTTCGCAGGTTCTGACGAAGGCGGCAAACGCGCCGCCGCCATGTACAGCCTAATGGGCACGGCCAAAATGCACGGCATTGATCCAGAGGCATACCTCAAATATGTCCTCACCCACATCAGCGATCACAAGATCAATCGCATCGATGAGTTGCTCCCTTGGAATGTGGCGGCGAAATTGCAAGTTCTCAAGCCTCTCTAAGCGAAGCTTGTAACAGCCGTCAATGCGGTGGTCACCGAACGTTTACCGATCTAGAAATGGAGAGGGGCCGGGATTCCCGCCGCCAGGAGGTCGTAGAGGTTCAGCAGGCTGCGGAATAGGGATCGGTCTTGGGTAGGTAGGAAAAGTTGGGGTGACTACCCGTTGGAGACCATCAGGATCCACATAGAGTGTTGGCTGCCCGCCCACATAAGCATAAGTATTAACGCCGCCAAGTTTTAATCATAAATTCCAACGCTTAACCCAAAAATCCTTGGCAGATCGGAACTTTGCGAATTGCAATACCCGGCAATTCCCAATCTTTTGCTAAATTTGCCTGAGAGGCTGTAATTTTCGCTCCATAAAAGTCAAGCCCACTTCTTATGCATATTTCTAAAGACTGTCTCCTTATATTCTTTTCAGGTTCGACTGAACATTTCGCGCTAATCAATGAAATGGCTGACGGAAGGCTTCCGAACTGATTCATATACGACGCTTTCACCAGCTCAAAAGTCTGGTTTAAAAGAGAAGTCGACGGACAACCAGAAGCTCGGAGCAAAACAAGACCAACCCCTATTACAAAAATAAAGGCTAAAAATTTAGTGATTTTCATCGACCACATTGGAGTTTATTCCGTGAGTTTCTATTTCCATTGTCGTAGTATCCAAACTCAACAAGCGCTCCAGCGCCAAAACTATAACCAAAGCCACCATTAGGAAGGGTAAGGCAGAACTTCAGTCCCCCAGAATTCGTTACTATACCTCCAGCGCCATTATCAAGCTTGCTGCTCCCCTCGATTCCAGCGCCTGCTCCACCAAAAGGTAGGAAACCGCCAACTTCCGCCCCTGCTTTCCAAGTGACAGTCGAACCAGAAGACCCGCTTCCAGAGACTTCGCCAGATGGATCGATTTTCACACCACCGCCAAACCCCACGCCGACACATCCCGAAACTTGAAACCCACCATTACTACCGATGGTTATAGATGCGCCAACGCAGTAACCTAGACAAACTTGGCCCTCAACAGTTATCAACCCACTTGGGTCTACGAACCGTGTTGGCTGCCCATTTACATAAGCATAAGTATTAAAGCCGCCAACAAATCGGCCAGATACACTTTCGTCGTACCAAGGCAGATTTTGTTGAAGCGATTCAATGACTTGGCTGCAAATGACGAAGACGACACCTACCGATTTAGAAGTTTTTTGCCTAGATGCACATTTTGGCTCATGCCAAGCAACACAGGCAAGATGTATTTTCATCTCCAATCTCTTAAAATGAGATTCCGAGTTCACTCACAGAGGAATGCTCAATGAATACAACCGTCGAACAGAACCTTATCGCCAAGCTCAGAGCGCTTGCGCCTGAGCAAATTAGCCAAGTCGAAGATTTCGTAGATTTCATCAACGCCAAGCGTCTACGGCAAGCCGGGTTTGATCGGCTACTTTCCGTGGCCCCTGCTATAGCAGCCGCTGGCCTTACACCGCTCACCGATGATGAAATCGATGCGGAAGTCGCCTCCGCACGCGCAGAGCTTAATGCGAAACAATCCTCCCGGGAGCCGCGTGCGAATCGTCTTTGATACCAACTTTGTTTTTTCTGCGCTCATCTGGAAAGGCCCGCCTTTCCAACTACTCGAGATTGCACGCCAACGAGAATCTATCAAACTTTTCACTAGCCCACGATTACTCGCCGAACTCAGCGTCATCTTAAATCGACCGCGTAACGCCAAGTACCTCGCCATCGCAGAACAAACGGCGGAGCAGCTACTCGATGCTTACCGCATCGTCACAACACTTGTCGAACCAACTAGTGTGCCCCGCATCATTGCTCATGACCCCGCCGATGATCATGTCATTGCCGCCGCCGTCGCTGCTCAAGCCGATCTCATTATCTCCGGCGACAAACGACACCTTCAATCTCTAGGCTCTCACAACGGTATCGCCATCATCAGCCCGCGAGTAGCACTCGATAGGATTGGGCATTAGAGCCACAAGCGGTCAAGACTTCAAAGTCTCATCACTACCTTTAGTTACTTTGAAATAGTCGAACCAGTTTTCGGATGCCTGCACACACAGTCGTAATTCCCGGGGTCTCCTCTTAAACCGTTTGGTCTGTCCCGTACTTTTTCTATCATCCCTACGTTCGGTTGGCAGAGCTTTTCGCACCTTTGTATTCCGGATAGCCCAAGATCACGGTTATTGAGCGCTAAATAAAGCGAACCAAAAAATACCAACACAACTACTATCGCGTACTTCCAATTTATCTTATCCATTTCTAACGACCAGGCCCTATCGTGGGATAGCAACGCGGGGTTGCTTGGCAGGTTCCCGGTGGAGCTGGGATGCAAACAGCTCCTGGCGAGGGGCCATTGTCGTAGTTAGTCGGAATAAATGGCTCTTTTTGGGTGTGTGGGTTGATTAATGGCTCGATTCCATTAAGGATCCCTGGATGATTAAACTTACTGCTTGCCCCTGTAATAGCACTCCAGCCATCAGCACGCTCACCTGTAACCGGTAACTAAGCGGCGTTATATGCAGTTTTAGTGAATTGATGTAGGTCAGATCGAAGCGGGTTTTCGGCGAAGAGTCGCTTCCAATGTCTAGGT